>NZ_JBIEOE010000029.1:0-10343 GCF_043498045.1 Sphingomonas sp. S6 | reverse complement strand
GCCGGACCATCTTCTCGCCCACGTCTCTCCGCTCGGATGGGCGCACATCCTCCTCACCGGCGAATACCTCTGGCCGAAAGACGCCGACGCTTAGGGTGTCATTTCGCCCTCAGCCGGAACCGACCCCAACCTGGGCGCTGGGCGGCATCGAGCGGTTGGCGTTCGTCGCTATTCCCGAGAAGGTGCGGCGGGTCATCGTCTACAGCGATCGCGGTCGAGCTGCCGAACGCCTGTTCGCAAAGTCGCGCGATCACCTCGCGGGTAATGGTCGCGAGGTCATCAATCGCCCGCCACCCGAAGGCTTTGACGATTGGAATGACGCGTGGCGTGCGCACCTTCGCAGCACCGAAAGGTAGGTGATGAACGTGGATCGGCCCCCTCTCCCAGCCAACGGCCAAACTATCGCCGACATGCTCAATATGGGCTGCTTTGGTAATGGTCCCGCATTCTGGCGCTGGATCGAGACGCAGGCAGCGCAGCCCTACATCGCGGCTTGCGCGGCGCTGCGTGCACCGCCAGTCGCCGGCGAGTTCTTCGCCATCGACTTCGATGCCCCCGACATTCTTGATGCTGACGCTCTGGAGCGGCTTCGTCATAAGATTGAGGCGGAGCATGGTTCCGCTGACCCTAGTCCGGTAGAACCGGGCCAGAGGTGACGCTCGCTCGAGTGGCCGAGAAGGAGAAACCTATGTCGAAGATCATCCCAATCATCATGATCCTCGTTGGGCTCTTTATGTGGCGTTTTCCGGCTCGCTCTGCCTTCCAGCGTCGCAATGAAAACGGCATCGAGATATTCAAATCCTATGACCGTATGCGCGCGCGCAAATCCTTCGAAGGCCTGGTCCGTATCGCCGGCGCCGTCGTGCTGCTCGCCGGTCTCGGCCACCTGATCGTCCCAAGCGAGTTCAGCCTCTTCAACCTTGCTCATCCTGGAACCGCATCGGCGCCGGGGGAGGCACGCTGATGCGTCGGTTCTTACAATGGCTTGGCCTTCGCCGGCCAACCATGACTTCCGCCCCCTTGGCGATTGCACCTTCCGGACGAGGAAAGGGTGTCGGACCGGTCATACCATTGCTGACTGTTTGGGATGGCCCTGTCCGGGTGTTCGACCCTAAAGACCGGACACGCACTCTCCATTGAGAGGAGAGGGGGCCTTCGGCTTGTTGATCCGGTGATGAGCACCGGGCGACATAACGGAGGCCTCGATGCGCACTTCAGCCGCAGCTCTCGAACTCGACTTCACTGAACCGTCGATCACCGCCGCCAAGGCGGTAGCGTGTTCCATCGCCCAGAACGGATCGCTCCAGCGCGAGACGCTGCTGTGGGTCATGGAGCAAGCCTATGGCGGATCCTCGGCCGATGGGCGCTGGTCGCTCCGCGACGCCTACGACATGCTCGAACTTGCCGAGGTCATGCACCTTGCGAAGGCCGATCTCCCCGCTGATCCTGGCGCGTGCCTCGCCGCGCTAACCGAGCTGGTCGCCAGCCTGCCGACGCACACGGTTCGCAGCGAGGAGCAGATCGAACTTCAGCAATTTTCCACCCCTGCCCCAATCGCCTATCTCGCTGCGCTCGCTGGCCGGATTGCGACTACGGATCTGGTCCTCGAACCATCTGCCGGGACCGGCCTCCTCGCGACCTTCGCGTACCGCGCCGGCGCTCGCCTCGTCCTCAACGAGATCGATCCCGCGCGCGCCGAGATGCTCGCCGCAGCCTTCCCCGGCGTCACCGTCACGCGGCACGACGCCGAGCTGATCCACGATCTTCTTCCGACAACAATCCGGCCAACGGCCGTCCTCATCAATCCTCCCTTCTCGCGCAGCATCGGCCGCCACGCCGATCCGCTTGCTGCCTTCCGGCATCTGCGTGCGGCGTTGTTGCGGCTTGCTGCCGGAGGCCGCTGTGCCGCCATCCTTCCCGATCGCGTTGACACCTCAAGCCGCGCCTGGGCGAAGGCGACTGAGGGTTGCACGCTGACGCTGCACCTGGAGCTGCCGGCGAACGCCTATGCCAAGCATGGCACCAGCCAGACCGTGAAGATCATGGTGCTGGAGAAAGGCACCGGCACGCCTGCCGAGCTGATCCGCTGCGCGTCGCTCACTGACGCGCTCGCCGCGATCGGCGTCGGAAACTCGGCTGCGCCCGTCACGCCTGCCACTCGCCCGCTGTCGCTGCTCGCCCGCCCTGCCGGGCGCAGTTCGCTGCTTGGCGGGGCGCTGAGCAAGTCGCGCCTGACCGCTCCCGCTCCGAAAGCGGCGCAGTCACAGGTCGCGCACACCATCGACTATACCGTGTTCACCGATCCGCTCCCGACCGGCGAGTCCGTCGGCGTGTACCTGCCCTATCGGCCGAGCCGGATCGCGATCGCGTGCGCGTCCGCGCATCCGACCGCGCTGGTGGAATCCATCGCCATGGGCTCGATCACCGCGCCCAGGCCATCCTACGTCCCTACCCTCTCGGAGTCCGTCGTCGACGCGAAGACGCTCTCCGACGCCCAGCTCGAAACGCTGATCTACGCCGGCGACGCCTTTGAGCGCGATATTCCCGGCCGGTTCAAACCTGTCGAGGAGGGCCTGTCGATCACGCCCGACGAGGAAGGCCGTCCTTACCGAACCGGTTTCTTTCTCGGCGACGGCACGGGCGCCGGGAAGGGCCGCCAGGTCGCCGCAATTATCCTCGACCAGTGGTTGCGCGGTCGCCGCAAGCACATCTGGATCTCGAAAACCGAGACGCTGCTCGAGGACGCCCGTCGTGACTGGACCGCCGTCGGCGGTCTCGCGCTCGACATCCAGCACCTCAATCAGTGGAAGCTCGGCACGCCGATCGGCGCCGGCGAAGGCATCCTCTTTCTCACTTATGCGACGTTGCGCTCCAATCGCTGCGACAAGGGCACCCGGCTCCAGCAGATCCTCGAATGGGTCGGCGACGAGTATGACGGCATGGTCGTTTTCGACGAGGCGCACGAGATGGCCGGTGTCGCAGGCGGCGAAGGCCGCTTCGGCACCAAGGATGGATCCGACCAAGGGATCGCCGGTGTCCGCCTGCAGAACCTACTGCCCCGCGCCCGCGTCCTCTACGTTTCTGCGACCGGCGCGTCCGACGTCAACAACCTCGCCTATGCGACCCGGCTCGGGCTGTGGGGTCCGGGTACGGCGTTTGCCGATCGCCGTACCTTCGTCGACAGTCTGCGCCGTGGCGGGATCGCGGCGATGGAGCTGATCGCCCGCGACCTCAAGATGCAGGGGCTCTATGTCGCTCGCGCCTTGAGCTTTGCCGGCGTTGAGTACGACATCCTCAATCACAACCTCACCCCCGACCAGATCGAGGTGTACGATGCCTATGCCGACGCATGGGCGATCATCCACGCGAACCTACGCGCCGCGCTGGACGCGACCCGCGTCACCGACAGCTTCTCGAAGGACACCTATAACAGCGGCGCCAAAGCGGCCGCGCTCTCCATCTTCGAGTCCACCAAACAGCGTTTCTTCTGCCAGCTCCTGATCGGCATGAAGCTGCCTGCCTTGATCCCCGCGATCCGTGCCGATCTCGACCGCGGCGAAAGCGTCGTGATCCAGCTTGTCTCCACGTCCGAAGCGATGCTCAACCGGGCGCTTGCCGCCCTGACTGTCGAGGAACGCGCCAACCTTGACATCGAGCTTTCCCCGCGCGAGTTCGTCATGTCGTACCTGACGGCCGCCTTCCCGGTCCGGCAGATGAAAACCTATGTCGACGACACCGGCAAGACCCGCTCCGAACCTATGTCTGATGAGGACGGGCGGCCCGTGTTCAGCCAGGAAGCGCTCGAAATGCGCGACAACCTGGTCGAGCAGCTTTGCGCTCTTCCCGTCGTCGGCTCCGCCCTCGATCATATCATCGGGCATTTCGGCACCGATGCGGTCGCCGAGGTGACGGGGCGCAGCCGGCGCGTCATCATGGACGCGCACGGTCGCCAGCGCGTCGAGAGCCGCAGCCCGCGCACCAATCTCGCCGAGACGGACGCCTTCATGCGCGGTGCCAAGAAGATCCTGATCTTCTCCGATGCTGGCGGCACTGGCCGCAGCTACCATGCGAGCCTGACGTGCGAGAACCAGTCGCGGCGCAACCACTATCTCCTCGAGCCGGGCTGGCGCGCTGACGCCGCCATCCAAGGGCTTGGCCGCACGCATCGTACCCATCAGGCGACCGCGCCACTGTTCCGCCCCGTTTCGACCGACTGCCGGGGCGAACGTCGCTTCATCTCCACGATCGCCCGCCGGCTCGACAGCCTGGGCGCGCTCACCCGCGGCCAGCGGCAGACGGGTGGACAGGGCCTGTTCGACCCGCGCGACAACCTTGAAAGCGATTATGCGAAGGAATCGCTGGAACAATGGTTCCGGCTGCTCGCCGATGGCAAGCTGCGCTCGACCACGCTGGATCAGTTCCAGAAGCTCACCGGCCTCGAGCTGGAGGGCGAAGGAGGCGGTCTCAAGGAAGACCTGCCGCCCATCCAGCGCTGGCTCAATCGCATCCTCGCGCTGCGCATCGCGCTCCAGAACGCGATCTTCGACGAGTATCTCGGCCTGATCGAGGCTCGCATCGAGGCGGCCAAGGAAGCCGGTACGCTCGACCTGGGCGTCGAGAGCATCAACGCCGAGCGGATTACAATCCTCGACCGCACCGTCATTCGGCGCGACCAGACCAGCGGCGCCGAGACCGAGATCCTCCGGCTCGAAACCGAGGAGCGCTATAAGCCGCTCGCGCTCGATCGCGCGTTGCGGATCCTCGGCGAGGACGCACGGCCGATGGTGAACCGGAAATCGGGCAAGGCCGCGATCCGGTGCAGCACCTACTCGCTGACGGACGACGACGGCGAAATTGTGCGTCGCTACGAGCTGGTCCGCCCGACGCGCAGCGAGCGGATGCGGCAGGATCTTCTCGTCGAGACGATGTGGGAGGAGGCGAGCGAGGACGAGTTTGCCGCCCTGTGGCAGGCCGAGGTTGAGGAGATGTCGGGCAAGACCCGCACCAGCACGCTGTACCTCGTCACCGGGTTGCTCCTGCCCGTCTGGGACCGCCTGCCCGACGATCACGTCCAGGTCTGGCGTCTCAACACCGACGACGGCGAGTCCTTCCTCGGCCGCATCGTCCCTGCCCCGTTGGTCTCCAAACTCGCGGACGCATTCGGCATCGCCGCGACGATCACCGTGTCGGGCGCCGAAACCGCCAAGCACGTCATGACCAGCGGCGAGATCGCGACCGTGGGCGCGTACCGGCTGAAGCGCAGCCTGGTCGCTGGCCAGCAGCGTCTCGAATTGCTCGATTGGCCGCACACCCGGTTGGCCGAGCTGAAGGCGGTCGGCTGCTTCACCGAGATCATCCAGCACAAGACGCGGATGTTCGTGCCCGTCTCGACCGCGGCGACCGTGATCGACCGCATCACCGCCTGACGAACCAGGGACTTCCTCCCCGCTCGATCAAAGGGAGGGGAGGGAGCCTTCGGCCTTTTGAGCCTGATGAGCAGGCTTGCGTGACCGTCGGACAACGGCGCGCTGATCCCCCAATGGAGTATGACCGATGATCCAGTCCGTGAAGGTCAAGAACCTGTCGCTGTCGAAGGACAATGTGCGCAAGTCGAACCGCGATGCCGGCATCGACACCCTCGCCGCCAACATCGCAGCCCAGGGGCTGTTGCAGAACCTGATCGTCACCCCGCTCAAGAAGGCGGGTACGTTCACCGTGAAGGCGGGCGGTCGCCGCTTGCGCGCGCTCCAGCTCCTGATCGAGCAGGGCACCCTCCCCGCTGACCACTCCGTGCCGGTTCTCGTGCTCGGCGACGACGACAATTCGATCGAGGCGAGCCTCGCCGAGAACTTCCAGCGCGTGCCGATGAACCCGGCCGACGAATGCACCGCGTTCAACTTCCTGATCCAGAAGGGCATGACCGCCGAGGATGTCGCCAAGCGACAGGGCGTCACCACCCGCTTCGTCGAGCAGCGTGTCCGCCTCGCCGAGCTGGCGCCGTGCGTGTTCGAGGCGCTCGCAGCCGGCGAGATCACGCTCGGCGTTGCTCAGGCATACGCCGTCACCACCGACATCGACCGTCAGACCCGCGTGTTCACCCAGATGAACAGCTCATACTACGGCGACAATCCCGACAACATCCGACGTGCCATCCTCAACGGGACGGTCAAGGCGAACGACGCCAAGGCTCGCTTCGTGGGTCGCGATGCCTATGTCGCCGCAGGCGGTCGCATCGAGGGCGACCTGTTCGCGACCGCAGGCGACGAGAACTGGATCGATGTCGACGTCATCGAGACGCTCGCGGCCAAGAAGCTCGAAGCCGCGGCGGCCGAACTGGCGCAGGCCGAGGGCCTCGCGTTCGTCACCCCGATCGCGGCGACGCACGTCCCCTACGACGTCGCACATCAGCTTCACGAGTTTCACGCTCCCGCGCGTGCGCTCACCGAGGAGGAAACCGCGCGTGTCGAGGCGCTCTCGGCCGAGAACGACGCCCTGGTCGACCAGCTCGAGCAGGAACTTCCCGACGGCAGCACCGAGGCCGAGGCGGCAAACGCGCGCATCGAGGCGATCGAGCGCGAGCTGGAGGCGATCGACGATGCCCGCCATGAGATCGACCCTGCGGTAAAGGCGCAGATCGGCACGTTCGTTTATATCGGCGGTGACGGCGAGCCGCGCGTTCACACCGGCCTGTTCAGCGAGAAGCCGGTTGTCGACCCCAACGCTCCGCCCAAGGCAACGGGCGGCGCAGCCGGGGAAGGTGACTCCGACCAGGGGCCGAAGCTGAGCGCCACGCTGATCGACGAACTGGCGACCCAGCGCCGCCAGATTCTCGTGGCGCATATCGCCAGCGATCCCTCGATGGCGCTCGACCTGACCATCTTCCTGATGGCACAGAATGTCGTGTTCGAGCAGAGCCACATCCCGAACCACTCGACCCTGAAGTCGGGTGCGGCCGCCTTCCCGATCTTTGCCTTCCGGGACGAGGGCTCGATGGCGTCTCAGACCATCGACGACCAACGCCAGCGGCTCGATACGAGCTGGGCGGGCCACAAGACCATGACCGAGCGGTTCGACGCCTTCCGTGCGCTCGATGACGAAGCCCGGGGCGCATGGGTTGCATACTCGATAGCACGAACTCTCGAGCCGACACTCAACGTCACCGAGGGCTATCGCAGCAATGGCTTCCACGACCATCTCGGCCGCCTCCTCGACATCCAAGTCGAAAATTGGTGGCGCCCGACGGCCGAGAACTTCTTCGGCCGCGTCAAGAAAGGTGTCATGCTGGAAGCCCTCGAGGAGATTGGCGGCCCGATCCTGCGCGGCCGCTACAAGGACGCCAAGAAGGGCGACCTTGCCGCAACCTGCTCGTCGTTGTGCAATGGTCAGGGAATTGTCGAAGCCGAGATCCGCGAGAAGGCAACGGCGTGGTTGCCCGAAGCAATGCGCTTTGACGGGATCGAGAAACCATCGCGGTCGATGCTGCGCTCGACCTTCATCAATGACGTCGATGATGGCGATCCCGTCGATGACGAGGATCTGGCCGGCGAGGAAGAGGACGGCGCATCCGATCTGGACGCAGACGAGGATCATGAGGGGTTAAGCCAAGCGGCGTGACGCCGGCTTGCACATTTCGAGGCGACTGGGGGCGACACTCTTCACGGAGTGTCGCCCCTCTTTTTGTGACCCGTCGCATCCCTTCGGAGGAGAGGACGCGCAGACGGGTACGCCTCACCACGACCAGGAGAACGACCGTGGCCACGACCACCAATAAACCGTCGCCTGCCGACATCATCACCAACACCATCATCGATAAGCTGGAGGCCGGCGTTCGTCCCTGGGTCAAGCCATGGCGCCCTGGCCTGGGCGGTCGACCGCTACGCGCGACCGGCGACCCCTACAAGGGTATCAACTGCTTCTGGTTGTGGCTGTGCGCCGAGAGCGCGGGCTACAACTCGCGCACCTGGATGACGTACAAGCAGGCGCAGGCGCTTGGCGGACAGGTCCGTGAGGGCGAGCGCTCGCAGATCGCGATCTTCTACAAATCCTACAGCAAGTCCGTCGAATCCGTCGTCACCGGCGATACCACCGACGAGTTGCGCCGCGTGCTGCGCTCCTACGCCGTGTTCAACTGCGACCAGATCGACGGGCTTTCGCCTGATTACTACCCCAGCCCGGTCAGTATCGTCCCTCCCGCTGACCAGCTCCCCGACCGCGCGCAGCGCTTTATCGAAGCGCTGCCGGCGAAGGTCCAGATGCGCGGCGATCGCGCGTTCTACGACCGCATCGCCGACAGCATCACCATGCCGCCCGTCGAACTGTTCTCGACCCGCGCGTATTGGGCGTCGACGCTTGCCCATGAGGCAGGTCATTGGAGCGGCCACCCTGACCGCCTCGATCGCACCTTCGGCAAACGCTTCGGCGACGACGCTTACGCCTTCGAGGAGCTGTGCGCCGAGATGACCTCCGCGCTGCTCGGTGCCGATCTTGGCCTGCCGACCTCTCATCTCGATGACCATGCCGCGTATATCGCCTCGTGGTTGAAGGTGCTGCGCAAAGACAGCCGCGCGATCATGACCGCGGCCGCCAAGGCCGAAGCCGCAGCCGGCTACCTGCTCCGCGCGACGGGACTCGACGTCTCGGTCGAGCCCGAGGACCAGATTCGTGAAGCGGCATGACCGGGCAGGACGCCCGCCTCGACCTAGGCGCCTACCGGCGCTTCGTCGTGGCGTTCAGTGGCGGCAAGGACAGCCTTGCCGCCCTCCTGCACCTCCTCAGCCTCGGCGTGCCTTCGCACGCCATCGAGCTGCACCATCATGATGTCGATGGCCACGGCCCGACCTTCATGGATTGGCCATGCACGCCCGGCTATGTCCGTGCGATCGCCGAGCATTTCGGCATCGCGCTCTACGTCTCGTGGCGCGAGGGCGGCTTCGCGCGCGAACTGGCGCGCGACGACGCGCCGACCGCGCCGATCGCGTTCGAGACGCCGACCGGCATCGGCCGTGCCGGAGGTAACGGCCCTGCCGGCACGCGTGGGCTCTTTCCCCAGACGTCTCCCGATCTTCGGGTGCGCTGGTGCAGCCCCGCGCTGAAAATCGATGTGCTCGCGGCCGCGATCCGCAATCAATCGCGCTTCCTCGATGGTCGCACGCTCGTCATCACCGGCGAGCGCGCCGAGGAAAGCCCGTCTCGCGCGCGCTATGCGGCCTTCGAGCCGCACCGCACCTCTACGCTCGGTCGCGGCGTCGACCACTGGCGTCCGGTCCACGATTGGACCGAGCGGCAGGTCTGGGATTTGATCGCACGTTCGCGGATCCGGCCCCACCCGGCCTACGTCCTGGGATGGGGCCGGCTATCCTGCCGTGCGTGTATCTTCGGCTCCCCCGGCCAATGGGCGACGCTTCGCTCCGTCTTCCCGGCCGCTTTCCAGCGCATCGCCGCCAACGAGGCGGCGAGCGGCAAGACCATCCACCGCTCGCTCAGCGTGACGCAGCTCGCGGATCGCGGCACTCCGTTTCCGGCTGCGCTTCTCCATCCCGACGAACTAGCCCAGGCGGACGACCCGGCATGGCGTCTCTCGATCCTAGCGCGTCCTTGGACGCTCCCTGCCGGCGCCTTCGGCGATCATGCAGGGCCGTTATAACTCGCTTACGGGCGGTATACTAACTCGTCCGTTATGTATTTTCTCGAGCTGGTCTGATCTTCTTTGATTTCGCCAAAAATCACTCCCAGCTTTCCGATGGCCTCGTCACGTTTGAGAGATTCAGGCAGCCATTTTTTCAGTCGATCGACCTCTCCCTCCACGTCTTCGAGCCCGTCGCTCACGATGATGTAATAGTCGCTGTTCGGCTTATTCGTATCCGGATCGATCCACACGAGCTGCTTCCGGTCCGCCGTGATCTTCCAATCGCCCCAAACGCTATGGCTCATTCGGTATCCCTTCGGATGTTTCGCCATCAAGAACGGTTCCCGCAATCTAACGATCCCGCGTGAGAGGAGAGGGAGCCTTCGGCCTTTTTGGGCGCGTCCTGGCGCTCGGGAGGTTCGACAATGCTCTACGACACGCATTACCGCCACAATGAGGCACTCTCGCCGGAGGCACTCACCACTCTCCCCGCCGCGCTCCACGCTCTCAACGCAGGCGTCGACGACTGCCGGCGTGCCGGCAAGGCGATCGACCGCGACGCCGCCATCTTGCTGCTGATCCGCAATTTGGCCGCTGTCGCGGAACGCAACGCGCCTAGCTGTAGGCGCTTGCCATCGTAGCGGGCATTGCTCGCAAACGGAGCGGTTTCCTGCTCGAATTAACTGACAACATGCGCAGCGATCTGCTCACGCTATCT
>NZ_JBIEOE010000028.1:0-14205 GCF_043498045.1 Sphingomonas sp. S6 | reverse complement strand
GGGCATTCTCTTTGATCGCGACCGCTTCGACCTTGGATCGAAACTGCCCTGCGAGCAGCTCTTCGATGAAGCCGGTAGCGATCGCCTCGTCGATCTCGTCGTCTTCCGCGGCCGCTTTGAAGTCGGCGACGACCTCGTCAATGACCGCAACAACCTCAGGCGCAACAGGAGACTTGTTGCGTTTCTTGTTGCGCCCGCTGTTGCGGGGGCTTGTTGCGGGTGCGGGAGCAGCTGTTGCGGCCGCCGATTTGAACCGGCCGAGCCCAGCTTTGCGCAGCGCTTCGTCGGAGGCGCGCACGTCGACCAGCTTGCCGGAAAGCGTGATAAAACCGCGCCTTACCCAATTCTGCACCGCCTGCCGCTTCATGCCGTGCGTTTCCGCATAGGCCGTGATCGACAGCAGCGTCATCGGCGCCCACTCCCCCGCAACAAGCGACCCCCCGCAACAAACTTTTCGACCCCGTAGCTGGGCGAGCATCGGGGTGCGCAATTACCCTCGTTGCAGAAGGGGGCAGGAGGGACCCATTCGAGGTCGTCTAACGCCGCTTGGTGGCGAGGGCGCGGCGCAGCGCTTGGTCAAAGGCGGCGGCGGCGTGCCGCTTGATGTACGTCCGCGCCGCCGTCTCAAAGGGCAGGCGCTTGCGGACGGGCGTCGTGTCCTCGAACTGGATCAGCAGCTTCAGCGTCGTGCGAGCGCCACCGATCTTGTTCAGCTTCCCTCGAGTGCCGTACTCGCCACCGCCCTTGTAGCGCTCGCCTCGCTTCGTCTTACCGCGCTGCCATACCCCGTTGATCGTACGGCCGTTCTTCAACGTGACCGGCCCGATGAACACGCCGGGCTTTGATTTCAGCGAGGCAAGCTTGCCCTTCGACAGGTTGCCGTACTGGTTGAGGCCAACGTCACGAGGGGCAAGCATCCCGCGCTTGGTGCCGAGCGAACGATTGCCACCCACGACGTATGGCTCGAGGTAGCTAGCCTGGATGTCTTTGAACGCGACTGTAGCCACCGGCCGGGATTTCGTCGCAACCTCGATGCGGGTTGCCTTCTGCGTGAACGGCGTCGGCGTGTCGAACGTCTCGTTGATCTCGTCCTGCTCGACAGCGGCGACGCCGCGAGCGAGGTCGTTCAGCGCCAGCGACATCGCGAACGGCACCTGCTGCGCGCCAAGCGCGATCATCGCCCGGTGCAGTGGTTTGAGGTCGGCCTTAATGCTGATCCCGACGGGCATCAGGCCCGACTGCGGCCGCGCACCGCGGCGCGCGCCTCGGCGGCGATCCGCTCGACGTTCGCGATGCGATCCTCGGCACGGCCGTGGCTTTCGACATCAGCCTCGAAGTCGAACGCGGCGCTGTGCAGCTCGCCGGCCAAGCGCTCGAGAATCATAGCAGTGGTAGCGACAGGCTGGGGCATCAGCGCCTCCCAACTTCCGAAACTTCGGTAGCCTTCGGACTTCCGCCGGCGCGAGCCGGGGAATGAGGCGGCGGGCGCGATTGGCTCATTGGCCAGCCTTCAAACCCGCGAGACTGCTTATGGCAGCGGTGCCCATCAGCTGGGCTGGCGTTCCTGTACCTGATCCGTTCGTAAATGCATAGAGGCTATCTTGAAGTCGAACGGACCGCCGAACGTCACGACTGTCCATGCGCCATCGGACTGCACCACTTCCCCGGTAAGACCGCGAAAGTGATTGCTCTCGACCCGCACCTGCTGCCCCGCGGCGAAGAGCGGCGCACCTGCGCCGGTCGATCGACGCGCCTTTCCACGCAGCTCCTCGGTGCGGAGGCGCTCGACCTCCGAATTCCATACCCGGACCACCTTCCCCAAGTGGTGGAAGATCGAGAACGCGGGATAAGGTGAGACCGGCAGGCGTAGGACGATTTGGAGATCGTCGAGCCGATTGGCACGAGCGAAAACGAACGTCGGCATAAGGGCGACCTCGACCTCGGTGGTCTTCGTCTTGCCCCGCAGCGCGCGACGTTTCTGCATGCGCGTCGGCGTCCAAACATCATAGCCCGCTGCGCGCAACGCCTCGGCAAGGATCAGCGTCCGCGGCGCAGCGGTGCGCAGCACAATCCATCGATCCGCATCACGCGCGGCGCCCGCCGCCTCAATCCTCTGGTGCATCATCCGCTATTCCCCGCATGCGATTACCGCGGGGACGGCCATCGCACCCCCTATGTGACGCGGGACACGGCGGCGGGATAGTTGCCATTCCGTTCCGCTATGCCGCCAGCGGTGCAACGACCTGCCAGCCGCGCCGCTGCAACAGCGCAACGGCTGCCTCAACGTCCCCAGGCACCGCCAGCCCATCGGCGTGCCGCACCAAACGCCCGGCGGTGACGAGGCGCGCCACTGCGCGACTGACGGCCGTCTTCGACCCTGCCCCCACCTCGAGCATGATCTCCCGGAGGCTGGGGCCGCGGTCGTATGTCAGGCGGAAGGCGCGCACGAACGACACGATCTTGACGTCGATCCGGACAGCGCGCGGAATCGTCTGCTCGTTCACGCCGCCGCCCGATCGCTGGTGCTGGCCATGCCGAGAACGTGTTGAGCCAGGCGACGGATACGGCTGTCATCGGTGAACCGCGCCGCCGGCGCGACACCCGGGTCGACGATACCGCGCGCCTGATCGGTCTTCACGCCCAACGTCTCGAGCAGCACGGGATCGCTCCCGCCTGAAGTGTGTAGATAGTGGGCCGTCACCTGATCAGCTTGGCCCGGCCGGCGCAGGCGGCCGACCACTTGGTAATGCACCTGCGGCGACCAATCGAGCTCGCCGAACACGACGTCGCGGCAATGGAATTGCAGGCCGTCGAGCCCCGCCCCCGATCGCAGCGAAATGATCATCACGCGGCTATCGCCGTTGGTGAAGGCATCTACGCTACGCGCCTTCCCCGCGCCGCTTTCCGACCCGGTGTAGAGGACCGGGTTGAACGGCGCGAGATCCTCCATCCACCTCGCGTAGACGTCGCGGTGCCAGCCGGCGAGCAGCACCCGCGGGCTGTCCTCGAGCAGCAGCCGAACGTACGCCGCCGCCGATCGCGCTTTCGCGATACCAGTCAGCATCCGCATCTTGAGGTCGAGATCGCGCGCCGCGCGCCCAGCCTCGACGAAGCTGCCGCTCAGCACCGTCATCGCGAGGGACCGCGTCAGCGCCTCCTCTGCCTCGGTGGCGTCGTCATCCCAGCCGACCTCATAGTCGATGACGTTCGCCGGCGGCATGGAGGCGGACACGGTCGCGTCGGTCTCGGTGCGCCGCAGGAAATAGCCGGTGTCGCGAAGGTAAGACCCCAGTGCATCGGGGTCTTTCACCTGGCGCGTGCCATTGCACCACTCGCGCATGAACTCATCGCCTCTGCCGAGCAGGTCAGGCTGGATGAAGTTCATAACGTTGTAGATCTCGTCGCCGTAATTATAGACCGGCGTCGCCGTCAGTCCGATCCGCATCTCGGCGCCCTGGCTCGCGATGCGACACGCCTGCCCCTTCGACGTGCTGGGTCCGTGGCGCAGCTCCTGCACCTCGTCATAAGCGACCGTCTTGAACAGGCCCGTCTTCAGCACGTCGATCCAGCCGGCGACGTTCGAATAGCGGAACACGTACACGTCCGCCGCCGGCAGGTCGTAGGGCTTGGTCCCTTTGATGACGTGGACGCGCAGCGTCGTGAACTTCTCGATCTGCGCGGCCCATTGCGGCGCGAGGTGCGGTTGCACGACTACCGCCGCCGGCATAGGTGCGCCCATCGCGAACACCGCCGCCGCCGAGATCGTCTTGCCGAGGCCGACGTCATCGCCGAGTAACAGGCTACGCTGGCTCAGCGCGATATGTGCGGCCTGCGTCTGGTAGAGGTAGGGTGCCAACCCCTCGCGGAAGCCGCGCACCTCGCCCGGCGTCCACGTCGGCATGAGGATGCGGTCGCGCTCGGCGAGCCGCCCTGCCTTACGCTCCACGCCTTCATCCAGCGCGGCGGCAGCATCGTGGGCGAGCGGGTATCGCTGCATAAACCAGTGCAGGTCCGCCCGGACGTCGTCGGTATCGCTGAGGTGCAGCTCTGTCGCCGCCGCCGACACGCGCGGGAAGAACCGCTTGAACGCAATCGCGACGTGCGGCTCGAGATCTGTGACGATCCAGCGCCCGCGGCCGTCGACGTCATGGCGCAGCTGGCCATAGGTTTTCACAGCGATGCCCTCCCCAGGGATACGTAGAAGACCGGCTTCCCGCCGATCGATGGCGGCAGGCCCATGGCCGTGCCGGTGATGAGGACGAGCGCCGTGATCCCGTCATGCGCCGCGTATCGCTCCAGCTGCCGGTAGATCGCGCGCTTGGCGTATCGCACCTTCGCCTCGATCCCGATCGTCCCGACCATTAAGTCGATGCGGTCGGCGGCGCTAAGGCGAACCTCCCGTTCGTGATCGAAGCCGGCGGCGGTCAGCGCCTCGCCGATCGACAGCTGGAGCGCCGCTTCCGTCCCCACCCGCATGCGTGTGCGGCGGAGCATGGCGACCAGCGCGGCGGCGTCGGGGATCATGCAGCCACCTGCTGCTGATCCTTGGTCGCCATGGCGGCGGCCACCTGCTCTTCGGTCAGAAAGCCAGCGCGCAGGCCCATTCGCCGTAGGTCGACCGTCATGGCCCGTATGCTGTCGGCGGAGATCTCGACATCAGCCGGCGGCGGGAGGGCGGCGGCCGGCGGGTTGAGCGCTTGATCAATCTCCGCGCGATGTCGCTGCATGGCAGCTTCCCGCTCCTCCCGTTCGATGATCAGCTCCAGTGCGATGCTGCGCAGCGTCGTCTCGATCTCGCCGATGAAGCGGAACGGGCAATGGATTGCCCGCTTGGCGGCGGTCAGCGAGATCATCGCCGGCAGATCGGCGAGCGCGTCCACCATGGCCTCGCGCCACGCCTGGGTATCCGCCGGCTTGGCGGTGGGGAGCACCTTGGCTGCCAGCCGCCGCAGGCGCTCGTCGATGGCATCGCCCCACTGCTTCCGGCCCTCGCCATCCTTGGGTACGGGCCGAAGATCGTGAGCGATTTTCGCGAGGGCCGCGTCGATGCACGCCGGGGCGTCAGCGCCGAGCTGCGTAGCGAGGGTCACCGTCGTCGAGGGATGCAGGCTCAACGCCCGCCATGCCTGGTCGCGGAGCCCATCCACCAGCCCCCCGGTCGTTAGCCCGTTTTCCACTGCGAAGCACTCCCTCGATGTAGCTGATGGGCTCGATGGCCCCTTCCCTTTGCGCCTTGCCCAGCGCGACGATCACGGCCTCAGCGCCGAACTCGCCCTTCCACCTGCCGAGCAGCCTGCCGGCCTTCGGGTCGCCGATGGCGTTGGCGGCCAGGAAGGCCCTCCCCTGGTCGAACATGACCTTTTCCGGATCGATCGGCGCCGCCGCGGCGCCCGATCCGATAGGATCGGAATTAGAATCTCTCTGTCCCTGTCCCTCTCCCTGTCTCTTGGAGGCCTCGTCCCCGAGGACACGCGCCGCTGTCCCTGGGGACAGGTGTGGGACAGAGGCGGGAAAATGCTGGGACAGGAAGGTGACGAAGTCGGGCGCGGCCACGTCTGTCTCGTGGCGCTGGTTATGCTTCTTCACCCGCGCGCATTCGGCGCGGTGACGCTGTTCGACCTTGCTGCGCCAGGCGGCCAGCACCTGCTCGGCGACTACTGGATGGTAGAGCCGGCCGTCCGCAGCCTCGACCCACCCGCGCAGTGCATCAGCGCGATGCTTGCGGAACGTCTTCAGGTCGCGCCCCAGCCCGCACAGGCGCGCCAGCACCGCATCCGTCGCCGGCAATGACCCGGCCGGCAGCTGATGCCACGCCGCCGACCAGAGCAGAACGGCGTACCAGCACGCCTCCGGGTGCCCCTCGGCGGCGAGGTCGCTGTCGCGCAGCCGCGCGACATGCAGCGGCATGAACGGGAAGTCCTGCAGGTCCGCATCGGCGGGTGTCAGCGGCGCGGTCATGCGCGATCCTTTGCGGGGGGTGAGATGCGGACGGAACAAAGCGGCGTCATCGCCACCCCCACGCGCGCAGCGCCGCGGCGCCGCCGTCCGGCGTGTTGATGAGCGCCCAGGGAAAGCCGAGGCGCTGAAGTTCATCGCGCCACCAGATCTGGTCCGGATCGAGCGTCGACTTTCCTTCCCGCTTCACCTCCATGAACCCGACGCGCAGCGCGCGCTGGTCGATCACGGTGAGGTCGGGGAAGCCCGGTCGCACGCCGTCGGCCTTCAGCGCCGCCGTCTGTTTGGCGCGTGCCAGCTCATCGCCAGCGAGGTGCGACCCATTCGGCGTATGCACGACGTGGCAGCCCATCATCGTGAGGAGGTGGACGTTCGCGCGCTGGATCGGGCGCTCGGCGAGCTTCGGCGTGCGATTGCGTAGCGTCCGTGGTGAGGCGCTCATTCGCATAGCCCATATTTGCTGGAGCAGGTGTTGCCCTGCTGCCCCGCATCCATCTCATCGAGCTGATACAGCAGATCGTAATTCCGGCCGCCGCGGCTAGTCTTCGACCACTCGACTGCCCGATGGATAGTGGCGCGGACTTTGCCGTGTTCGTCAGGAGGCAACTTGTCGGTTGGCAGGAATGACGAGATAAATTCATCTCGTTCGCCGAGGGCTACCGCGGTATTGGCATGCCGAGCTACGTTTCCGCAGATCACTTCCCATTCGGCAATCCGGGCGATTACTTCCGGGAAACGTAGCGCGGTCTGACGCACCTCCTCCTTCTGCGCCATGATACAGAAGCATCCGACCCGGCCCATTCCCATCAGATACAAGGGGTTCGGCTTGAGGCCGTGCCGCTTTGCGATGTCGAACACTTGGCGAACGTGCCAACCGTGAATCGGACGGTAGATGACCGCTGGTGCGCGCCAGCTACAGCGGTTGATCTCGATCACGGGCTTGGCGGCGCGCGCGGCGCTCTCGTCGGCACGCTCCCCTACCCATTCCACGATCGGAGTGCCCGCCATGCGGATCGGCGTCTTGACCGCGTCCATCGGCTCGAGCTTCAGCTCCGTCGTGCAAAACCGCGTCTTCGACCCGGGAAAACGCCCGTGCAGCATGGCCATATCGAGAAAAGGATTGCCGGTGGGCTGCATCAGCTCGACCGCGCGCGCGATCAGATGGTCGGGCACAGGCGGCGAGATCTTTATCGGGCAGTCGCACTCCTCGCGGAGAAGCGCCTTTTCAGCATATGCCAGATCCTGACAGGCCGCGCGACATTCGGTCGTATGCTGCTTCCGCCGCAGTTCCTTTGGCCAATCTCGCGCGATCGCGGCTCGCCGCGCGGCAAACCGCTTCGAGAAGTCAGCTCGAACCGTTTCGATCGTAATGCCGAGCGATCGCGCCAAATACGCGACATGCTCGATCGTCACATTATGCTCGTTGCCTGTGTCGGCAAAGATGAAGCGAGGCGTGAAGCCGGTGCGTTCGGCGCGCTCAACCGCGAGGCAAGCAGTTGCCGTGCTAGCCTTGCCGCCGCTGATGCTGACGAAATGCTGAGCCTTCATGCTGCCCGTGCCTCCGCGCCATCCTGCGCCGCGATCACATCGGCCAAGCCGCGCGCGATCCACCGCATCACGTTGACCGCCTGGCTGTTCCCCAGCGCCTTGTAGCGCGGCCCGTCCGCCGCCGGCTTCCCGCGATAGGTGATCGCGGTGAAGCCGTCCGGCACGCCCATGAGACGCTCGCATTCGGTGGGGGTAAGGCGGCGCACCGCCCACTGGTCCGCGACGTAGCATGTCTGTTTCATGCCTGGCTCGGCAGCGAGGGCGCCGACCGTCTGGCCGTCATCGCCGAACAGGCGGACCTCGTCGCGGCTGTTCTGGGCAAAGGCTATAGGCTGCACCAGCGCCTGCGCCGACCGGTCGGTGCCAGTCGTCAGCGACCCGGCGACGCCGCCGGTTTCATAGGCGCCATCGTTCGGAGTGATACGGAAGGCAACGGCATGCGGTTGGCCAGTTGTCAGCCCGAAGGCAGAACCCTCGCTAACTCCCATGCCCGCATCTCGCAAACGGGCAACTCCACTCGCATCAACCGATGGGGTGAGGGCGTCTCCGGTCCGATTAATGGCATCGGCGTGAACACACACCGGCACAAGTGGAGTGCCCCTTCCCGTGCCATCCTCGCTGGCGTCGAAGCCTTCTGCCCGGAGCGAATGCGCGACCAGCATCGTACCGGCCGTTTCGGCGCTCATGCCGGGCTGCCTCGCACCTCCAGTGCTATTACCTCCAGCGGGAAGCGTCGCGGCAACGGATGCAGCGATCAGCGCTTCGCTTCCATCCCCAGTCCGTTCGACCCCTCGCCCACTGCTGACAAGGCTAGGCGCAACAGCATGGGAAGCTCCTTCCCCCGCTTGGCGGCACGGCGCAGGATCCCCGCGCAGGCTTTCGCGCTCAAATAGTACCGCTGCGGGACCGGCTGCGTCTCCAAGATGTGCGACAACGAACAGACGCCGCCGCCGCTGGGGCACGGCCCCCTCGTGCCCGTCCACTCGGATGTATTGAGCGTCCAGCACTCGGTAGGCCCACCCATACCCGAGTTCGCCCAGGAGCCGGAGGAAGGTTCCCATCGTTCGTCCGCTGTCGTGCGACAGGAAACCGGGGACATTCTCCCATACCAACCATCGCGCGCGAACGCGTCGAGCCAGCGCCAGGAACTCAAGGGTGAGGTTGCCGCGCGGGTCGTCCAGGCCAAGGCGCTTTCCTGCGACGCTGAATGCTTGGCAGGGGGTGCCTCCGGCAAGGAGGTCAACAGGTCCAACATGGTGGCTCTCGATCTTGGTGAAGTCGCCGAACAGTGGCGTCGTGTTGCTGCCGGGGACGAAGCGGTGATCCCACTCGACCAGCACCGCGCCGTGACGCTGCTCGAGCACCGCGCGCGGGAACGCTTCGATCTCGGAATAGCCGACGCAGCGGAACCCCAGCCCCGCCGACGCGAGGGTGAAGGCGCTGTAGCCCGAGCAGACGTCGAGGTAGCGGATCATCAGGCGGCCTTCACCCGATCGCGACTGAAGAACGTCGGATCCGACGGGCGAACCCGCTCGCGCAGATCGTCACCCAACACCGCCCCAGGCTGCGCGCCGTCGATCGGCAAAGCGAACGGCGGCCGGGGCGGAAGCGGCGCGGGCGGGTTCACCGCGGTGCGCGCCCGGTAGATCGACGCCGCCCATTCCGGCTTCGTGTGCTTCAGCATCTCGAGTTCGGCGGCGGCGGCGTCGAAGTCGCGGGCCAGGATCGCGCGCGCGAGACGTTCGCGCCAATCAAGTGCAGTTCCCATCGTTACCTCCTCTTCGTGGTGGTTGGTGGCCGCGTCAGACGCGGAGCGGCATCAGCACGAGGCTCGCGGCCTTCGCCTTGGGGCTGGTGATCAGTGCGGGCGCCGCCGCATCGCCCAGCGAGAACTCGACATGATCAACGTCGAGCGCGGCGAGCGCGTCGCGCAGGTACTTGCTGTTGAAGCCGATGGTCAGTGGGTCGCCCTCGTATTCGCAGGGCACCTCGTCGACGGCTTCGCCATGCTCGGGCGTCGTGATGGAGACGCGTAGGAGATCTCGCTTCAGATCGAAGCGGACCGCGCGCACCTTGTCCGTCGCCACCAGGGCAAGCCGGCCGACCGCCACCCTCAGCGCGTCGCGATCAACCGAGGCGACGGCTGGGGCTGGCGCCGGTATCGTGCGAGCGTAATCCGGATACGTCCCATCGACCACCTTGGCGACGATGACGAAATCGCCGGCGGCCATCGTGACCTTGCCGTCGCCGACCGCGACGTCGATCGACGTTTCGCGCGCTTCAGCCGCCGCGCGCGCCAGATCAATGCAGCGGGTGCGCAGGATGGTGTCGGGCATGCTTTGAGCGCCTTCCGGCAGGTCGTCGACATAGCGGGCGAGCCGATGGCCGTCGCACGATGCAAACCGGAGCGATCCTTCGAACGCGTGCAGGAAGACGCCGTTCAAATAATAGCGAACCTCTTCGGTCGACACCGCGTGGCGCACCACGTCCAGCGCGCACACCAACGCCTTGCTTTCCAGTGTGAAGCGCGCCTGCACGACCTCCTGCTTCAGGATCGGGAATTGGTCCTTCGGCAGCGTCGCGAAGCGGAACCGCGCCCGGCCGTTCGATACTGTCGCGGCCGATCCGTCGAACTTGATCGCCGTCTGGCTGCCGCCGCCGAACGACCCGACCACGTCCGCCAGGCGGTGCGCGTCGAGGGTGAAGCTGATCGGCCGCTCAACGACGGCGGGAACGGTCAGCGTGACCATCACGTCCAGGTCGGAAGCGGTCAGGCGGACCATCCCGGCTTCCGCCTCGACCAACACGTTCGCGAGGATCGGGATGGTGTTGCGGCGCTGTACGGCGGCGCGCACCTCGCGCAGCGCGCGGTTGAGCTTGTCGGTTTCGAAGGCGATGGTCGTCATGCGATGGCTCCGATGGACGGGGCGGCGGGCTCGACAGGCCCCTCGCCAATTTCGCGGAAGAGGTTTTCGGACACGCGGCGGCAGCGCTCGGCGACCTTGGCCAGTTCGCGCGCCAGCAGGCGGACCTCGAGGTTCGAGATGGTTGTGTTGCCCTCGCGCTTGTCGAACACGGCGCGCGGGCTGCATCCGATCAGTTCGGCGACGTGCTTGATCCCACCCTTGTCGCCAAGGATTTCGCAGGCGGTTTCGAGGCCGACCATGCGCGGGGCGGAAAGAGACCGGATGGGAGCTTCCGACTTTTCGGAAGTGATGCCGCTTGCCATCACGCCGCCGCCGGTCGGACGTCGCCGGGAAACAGGCCCAACTTCGCCCCCAGGGCGCGAGCAACCGGAAGGTCGAGCAGATGCTGCCCTGCCCTCAGCTGGGCTCGCAGCAGATTGTCGGTCGCCTCACGCGTCTCGCGATCGCGCTGTGTGTCGGAAAACAGACCATCCAGTTCGGGGCCGCGATCCGTGTACGTGCGATATGCACTGCTCATACTGCCTGCCTTCCGAGTTCGCGGCGGATCAGCTGCCAGCAGCGATCGGCCGTCTGTTGAGTGGTGCGCATCCGGTAAGCCGCCTCCGTGATCGACGGGCAGCCGTCCGCCATCAGGTCGGCGAGCCGATCCATCTGTCGAAGGGTGGCGGGCTGGATGCCGCGCTTCATGCGTGAGCCCGCACCGCTGCCGGACGCACCTTTCCGATCGCGGAAGCGAAGGCCTCCACGCCGATCATTCCGATCATCTTGCTACTCCTGCCGGTCGCGCCGGCGTTGAGGTCCTATCCGACGGCCCGCGGGCGCGTCGGCGCCCGCAAGCTGTTGATCCGTTCGATCCAGTCCCCCGTCAGCGCATGGACGGCACGGATATGCTCCTCCATGTCGAACAGCTCCTGGTGGGTTTTCGCGACGCCGCCGGGGCTGTCGGGGCTTTCCGCCTCAGCGACCTTCGCGAGCAGCGACGCGATCGGCAGGGTGCCGAGATCCGCCGCCGACGCATCAGCCTTGCTGACGATCGCGCAGCCGTATAGGTCGGCTATGTCGTCGAGCGCCGTGGGGCACGCGGCGCGCGCGTCCCACAGGCGCTTCGGATCTGTGCTCTTCGCGGTGCCGCCGAAGATGTTGCCGAGCGCCTTGGTCGACAGGTCCATGACATAGGCCAGCGCCTTGGGACCGACGCGCTTCTGGGCCCGCGCCAGGCCGGCGATCATCGCATTGCGGAAGCGCTCTTCCGATACGCCAGTCGTTTCGGGAACGACACTACCGGGCTGCATGCAAATACTCCACGGCATGATGAAAGACGCACTCCACCTCGCCCCGAAAGCCATCCGCCTCGCGGTTGCCCGCGCGCTGGTCGACAAAGTTGCCGGTGACGCAGGTACGCGCGTCACCGGCGAGGGGGCGGCCGCCCGTCATGGTTTCAGCGGCCGCGGGGAGAGCTTGGGCGCGACGGATCGCGCAATCGGTGTGGGTGCAGGCGAAGGCCTCCGGATGCCAGGGGCCGATGCCGCAGCGGTCGCAGGTGCTCATGCGGCCGCGACCTCAGTGGCAGGGGAATAGTCCGCCATGAAAGTGCGAACCTTTGCCTCCGTCTCCGGCCAAACGCGGCGGCCGCCCCTCAAATCCCGCACGAAATGCGGATCCTTCAGGGCAAGCCGCCCAAAGGTGATAGGCGACATGCTATGCCGGTCGATGAAATCACCGATGGCATCGACTAGCGGAAGCTGCGCGTTCTCCATGGTGACGCAATGTATGTAGGGCGCGCCCTACGGTCAAGCGGAAAAAGTAGGATTAACCCCAGCCTTCCTGTGCCGGAGGTGACGTGGGACATAGCCTACATGTCCGACGATGGCCGCTCACCCCTACAGAACCTGCTGGCGCAGCGCATTGCCGATCTGCCCGAGACGCGGGACCACTACGATGGACTGCTCAGGAAGAAGCTAGAGACGACCGGCAAGCCATTGTGGGATGTCGAACGCGGCAAGGTTCAAAAGCCAAGCCCCCGCGTACTTCGGGCGATGGAAGAGGTCCTTGGTTTTCAGGCCGAATACCTAGTGGATTTCGTACATCCTCGGGAGGATGGCTCGAGGCGCGTTGAGGCTGGCCACGCGAGCACTGTGCCTGAGCAGCCCTCAGCTCGCACCGTCGACGGGGGCGAGACGGCCCCGGTCATCCGATTGGACCTTTCCTATTCGATGGGACCGGGGACCGATCTCGACTCGAGCTACATTGACGGAGAGGCGTTCCAATTCGACATCGGTTTCCTTCGCGGATTGACGGTCAGTCCGCCAGATCGCCTGCGGATCGTCGACGGCGTAGGCACGTCTATGGAACCGACATTCCACGATCGTGACTTGCTCCTAGTCGATATAAATCAGCGCGATTTGAACGCCCAAGACCGGGTATGGGCTTGTTGGATCTTCGGCTTGGGCGCGGTGAAGCGCCTGCGCGCAGTGGGGCCGGACCGCGTCCTGGTGATCAGCGACAATCCAAACGTCGACAATCAAGAGGTGCGGCGTGAGGACATTTTGATACATGGCCGGGTCGTGGGGTCTATCAAGAGGCACTGACCGCGTGCGGCAACTCTCCCTCGCCATCGTGGGCCTGCCGTATCCGAACAAGCGCGGCCCGGCTCGACGCTTTGAGGCTGGCCTGTGCGTACCGGGTGAGGCGGTCGAGCTTCGCCCCGAACCGAATCATCCGAAAGACGAGCACGCTATCGCCGTGTTTTCGTGCCGCGGCGTGCAGCTTGGCTATCTTGCATCGGAGCGCGCTGTACTCATTGGGACGATGATGCGGCAGGGTCGGGAACCTCGTGCCATTTTTCAGGGCCTCATGCCCACGGCGGCCTGGATACGCGTGGCCTTCGATGGAGAGGAACCAGTCTTGCCAGTTCAGAGGTCCGCCGAAGCTCCAGCCGACGATAGCGGCTTCTGGCCCGATCCGACTTATGACGACTGAAATAGGGCGCGTCCTACTTTTTATTTGACAGCGTAGGGCACGCCCTACATATAGCCTTCAAGCCGCACGACGCGGCATGGAGGTTTCACCTGTGGCCACCGCCCTTCGTACCGATTGGCCGAGCGACGAACGCGATCCCCGCGTCGACGCCGCCGTCGAGGACTTTCGCGCCGCCGTCATTGACCTGCGTCGGCTGAGCGCCAAGTTGTTCGAGCTGCCCGCTGGTAGCTCGCATCGCCCGCCGCTGAAGGAGCAGATCGACGATCTGGTCGGCGGCATGCAGGCGCGCTGCGACATGCTGGGGATCGACCTCGACCAGCTGTTCCGGCTTATCAACGCCGACCTCGCCGCCCGGCGCGGCGGCGGCAACGACCACCGGCCCCATGGCGATCACCTCCGCGCGCTCGTCGATGAGGTGAACGGAGCCTACGCCGACGAAGCGACCCTTCATCGCAACATCACTCGCCTGCAGGATCTGCTGCCCGGCGCCGCCGCGCGCCGGATCGCCGCCGACCGTGCATGCGCCGGTTTCGTTGCGGGCTGGCCGGAGCGCGCGCGATGAGCGCCGCCGCGCCAGCCCCGCGGTCGGAAAAGCAGGAGCAGTTCCTCATCTACCTCCGCCGCATCGGCCCGGAGGGCTGGGACAGGTCCCGCAACGACAGCGTCCTCTGCGCGCTCGAGCGCGACGGCCTGGCCGAATATCGCGGCACCCGCGCCCGTCCCCGCGTCGAGGCATGGCACGCCACCCCCGCCGGCGCGAAGTGGGTCGAGGATGCCCGCGCCGCCGCCCTCGCAC
>NZ_JBIEOE010000027.1:0-15082 GCF_043498045.1 Sphingomonas sp. S6 | reverse complement strand
TCAATCGGCCGGCGCGCGAGGCCCCGGACGCAGGTCACGGACCCGGCCGACATGGCCGCGCCGCCGACGACCATCATGGCGCCGCCGATGATGTCCGCCATTACCGCCCCCTCTGGCTGGCGCGCTCGTCCTCGCGGCGCGCGCGATCGGCGAGGTAGCTGACGTCGCGGGTCATGCCGACCAGCACCGGGATGTACGTCCGGTCGTTGGCTTCGGCCTGTGACGCCTGCGCCTTCAGCTGGGCGATGTCCTTGTCGACACCGCCCCGCCAGTTGCCGATCGCGATCAGATAGCCGCAGACCGCGACGATCAGACCGGAGCATGTAGCGACCGCGCCAGCGATCGCGATCCAGCGCGGCGGCGCTGGCGCGGGGGTGTCGGGCATCGATATCTCCAATCAGCCGTGCTGCACGTCGACCCAAGGCCGACCGTCGCGGATGGCCCAGACGGCGCCCAGGCGGCGCATATAGAGCGGCAGCGTCATGTCGGTTTCGCGCACGGCGGTGGCACCGATCCCGTCACCGTGAGCGACCGCGACGAGGTAGACAGCTACACCGTCTCCCAGCGCAGCCTCGCACATGGCAAGCGTGTCGGCGTCGACATTGACCGGCACCTGTCCGCAAAAGGCGATGCGGTCGACGGTCTGGCGGGCCGCCTCGAGCTCCGCTTCCCAAGCGGTCAGCGCTGCGGCATGATCCTTCACCGCCGCGACGTGCGCCGCCTCGGCTGCGGCCACCGCCTTGGCATAATCGGCTTGGGCAGCGTTGTAAGCGTCGTGCGCGTTCCAAGCGTCAGCCTCGGTCGGCTCTGCTGGCCCATTGTACGCGGGTGGGGCGTAAACCGGCGCTTCCGGCCGCTGCCCGAGGTGGGCCGCCCAGGTATCGCCGCCGACGAGGTTCGGATCGGTCGACTTGACGACGTAGCGCACCGCATCGGCCCAGGTGGTGACGAGCTGTCCATTCCAGTCAACGCCGCAAACGTCGCCCTTCCGGATCGTGCTGCAACCCGCCGCCTTGCGGACATATTCGGCATAGTCCGCGCCGCTGGCGTTGATCGTGCCGCCTGCCGAGATACTCCGCCCACTTTGGGCAACTGTCGTAACCTTCATTACCGCAGCGACGCCGCTTGCCGGAGCGCTATCCCCGCCAAAAATCTCAACGCTGGAATACGTTGGACGCGCCACTTCAAGAATACTGACCGCCGGATCGACCGGCTTAGAGATCATATGCTTAGCACCGGCGGTAGATCCAACGAGTAGATTTCCGGCACCATCGACCGTCAAGGCCGTTTGACTGGTAGAGACATTAAAGAGCGAAAAGCTTTCCTGACGCTCAGCGTTGACACCAGCAACAAGGTCATACCCGCCAGCGCTGGTTCCCGACGCGAGGCTGTTCTGTAGCCGGATGCGCGCAACGGCCTGGTCCGGCGAGACTACATGCAACCTAATGGCGGGCGCCGCGGTTCCGATGCCAACATTGCCCGAGGGGTCAACGCGAAAACGATCTACGTTCGCGTTGCCGTTCGTAATGCGGAACGACCCTTCGGTCGTGAGACGCGGCCCGAACTGGCCGTCGCTCATGGTGAACGTTTCGGCCGGGAGACCGGCGATACCAAGCCCCTTTCCGGTCGGAAACAGCGCCTGACCGCTGGCATCGATCGTCATCCGGTCGACGCCACCAGTCACCAGCGACAAGCTATTGGAACCTGCCCGCCGCCATCCCGTGTCCTGATCCGCAGCGAAGCGGATACCCGGAGTTGCGACCGAGCCATCCGGGAACATACCCTGCCCGATGGTATCGAGCATCGCACCCGCCACATTTTTGAATCCGGCGAAAGCCAGGGCGAGATCGTTTGCGAAGCTCTGCGTCGGCAGGATGGTGAACGGCTGCCCCGCGGCCGTCGCCCCGCCATACGGACGCGCCAGCGTGATCTGCGAAGCGCTGTCGACGCTCGCGATCTCCATCGGCAACCCGTTCGGCCCCACAAAGGCTTGGCCCGGCTGCGCGTTCGGGAAGGAAAAGACGGTGCCGGCGCCCGTGATCACAGGCGAGCCATTCGTCACCGTGACGGTGCCGGTGCTGTTCCACATACTGATGTTCCTTGGCTATAGGCCTAAAGCGCGGCCGGTTTGATCTCGTTGAATTCGAGGTAGAGGCCGGCTTTCACCGTGAGATCGCCGTCAGGTTCGCGGTTGCGGATGAATAGCGCAGCCTCGTACGGACCGGCCGGAAGGCCGGACACCGCGGTGATCATGGTGAGCGGACCTTGCGCGTTGCTGTTGAACCCGTCGAAGATGAGATTGACCGGCGTCACCTTCCGGATGACGCCGCCGATCACGAGATAGGCGATGAGCTGAAGGTCATCGGGACTTGCCAGATCCGCGCTGAGCAGCACCCGAAGCAGGCTGCCGTCCATCTGCTTGGTGATCGGCTTCGACGTTACCAGCTGGCCAATATTCTCGCCGCCGCCACCACCGCCGCCACCACCCCCGCCTGTTCCGGGATCTCCGATACCTGGTTCGTCAGGCGTGTTTTCGTTCGCCATGGTGGCCTCAACTGTACTTGATGATGATGTCCGCCGTGGTGATCGTGAAAGCAGTCTGCTGGACCGCGGACCCCGATAGCTCGCGTGCGGTGACGACGTTGGCCTTCAGGCTGTTGACCACGGTCACACCCGTCGTCGCGTCGACTTCAAATATCTGGCTCGCCCCGACGATGAACTTGTCGGCCGCGACGGCGAATACGCTATCCTGCCCGTTAATGCGGAAACCGGTGATCTTGCGGTTCACGTCGAGCGTCAGCTGCGCGACCGCCTCCTTGCCGTCGATCGACCGCAGGAGGAAGTTGATCGTCGAGGTGTGCCCGTCCTGCGTCGTGGACACCTGCTGAAGCAGCTGCCCCAGCGCCTGGTCGCCGTCTACCTGCGCCTGCTTGTTGGTCGCGACGGTGGCCCGTGTGGCGGTGAGGCCCGTGCCGGGATCATGCAGTTCGGCCGTCAGAATCTCGATCAGCTTCGACAGCGCCGCCGCGCGGTCGGCGCTGGTCGTTCGCTCCAGCTCCAGCCCCGCTGCGGTTGCCGGCAGCCCGGATGCGGGATCATTGACCTGCGCCGACAGCTGCTGGATGTCCCGAGCGTTGGCGGCATCGCGATCGGCGCTCGCCTGTCGATCCTGCGCGACGACGGCGCGCGTCGCCGGCAACCCCGTCGCCGGGTCGTGCAGCTCGGCAGTGATGAGATCGATCTGCTGCCCGCGCGCGCTGTCGCGATCAGCGCTCGCGGTCTTTTCCTGCGCAAGCGCCGCCGCCGTTGCTGGCAGTCCCGTGGCCGGATCATTGACCTGCGCCGACAGCTGTTGGACGTCATGGGCGTTCGCCGCGTCCCGGTCGGCGCTGGCCTGGCGATCCTGCGCGACGACCGCCTTGGTGGCTTCCAAACCCGACGCGGTGTCGTTGGCCACCGCCTCCGTCAGGTCGAGCCGATGAGCGAGCGCGGCATCGGCCTTGGCGGTTGCATCCTCGACCGCGACGATTCGGGAGCGCGTCGCGGGCAACCCCGACACAGGGTCGTTGAAGGCCGCCTCCAGCGCGGCGATCCGGCTGGTCGCCGCCTGCGTGCTGTCCGTCAGCGCCTTCGACGTCGTGACGATCGCCGCCTCGGCCAGCCCCAACCGCGCGTACAGCGCCTCACGCGCCGCCGCCTCCGACCGCTGCCCGGCGACGAGGGTCGTCGAGAATTCGGTCTGCACCTGCACCAACTGCGCGGCGCGCGCCTGCCCCGCCTGCTCGCCAGCGGCCAAAGCCCGCAGGAGGGCCTCGCCACTGTCATCCGCCGCACCGACCGCCTGACGGATCGTCATCTGAGCGCTGGCGATGCCTGCCGCCGCCGTGATCGACGCCTGCTCCAGCCGGCCAATCGCGGCGGACTGGCCGTTCATGGCCACGCCAACCGCGTCGATGCGCTCGCCCAGAGCGCGATCGCCATCGACCTGGGCCTTTTGCGTGGTAACCAGGTTCGCGTAGGTCGCCGCCAAGCCTGTCGTTGGGTCATGCAGCTCGGCGACCAGCGACTGGAACTGCTCGGTCAGCGCGCTCGTGCGATCCGACGCGGCTTTGAGGCCGGCGGTCAGCGCCGCGCGCGTCGCGGGCAAGCCCGTGACCTGGTCGTTGACGATCGCCTCGACACCGTCGACGCGGGTGCCGAGCGCTGCATCCCGGGTCGCACTGGCATCGTCGACCGCGTTGATGCGAACGCGCGTAGGGGCGAGGCCCGTCACCGGATCCGCCAGCGCCACCTCCATGGCGGCGATGCGACTGCCGTAGGCGCCGGTCGTGTCCGCCAGGACCTTCGACGTCATGACGATCGCCGCCTCGGCCGCATTCATTCGCGCGAGGATCGCCTGCTGCGCGATGGCGGAGGCTTGGCGATCGGCGATAAGCGACGTCGAGAAGTCAGTCTGGATCTGCACGAGCTGCGCGGCACGCGCCTGCCCCGCCTGCTCGCCGGCCGCGATCGAGCGGAGGAGCGCTTCGCCCGTGTCCCCCGCCGCGCCAACGATCTGACGGATCGTCATTTGGCTCGATGCGACGCCGCCGGCAGCGTCGAGCACTGCCCGGTCGATCCGCCCGATCGCGGCGGATTGGTCGCCCAGGATGGCGGCCTGCGCATCGATGCGTTGCGTCAGCGCGGCATCCCGCGTGACGCTGGCATCGGCCTGGGACAGCATCAGCGCGTTGGCCTGGTCGATCCGCACCGACAGAAGGGTTCGCGCGGTGGCAGCCGCAGAGAAGCCGTCATCCATCCGCGTCGACAGTTCCTGCCGCGCGAGAGCGATCTGGCTGACCTGATACCGCCCGGCCGTCTCCCCGGCGGCCAGCGAACGCAACAGGGCGTCTGCATTTGCGTCGGCGGTGCCCCGCGCCTGGCGGACCTCGACAACCAACCCGGCTGTATCGGGCATTGCGGTTAGCGTCTGCTCGATGCTGGCGGTTCGCAGCGTCAGCCGGTCGACCGCGTCGGCTGTCGCAAGAAGGCCGATCTTGCCATTGAGGGCATCGACGTTAATTTCGGTGGTGCGGACGCGCGCGGTAAGCGCTGTAAGCTCGGCAATGGACGCCTTCAGCCGCACCGCTGCGTTCAGGCCGTCGACCGTCGTCTCGGCTTGGCTAAGGCGGGCGAGGATTGGCTCGAGCTGCGCGACCTGCGACGGATCCAGAACGGCGAGCGCGATCTGCTCGTTGACGAAATTGACGGACGCCTTCTGCGTGAGCGTACCCTTCACGCTATCGACTGACAGCTCCACCAGCGACGTGCGGTCCTCGAGCTGATCGATCGCATAGATACGCACCGTTCCCGAGATGGGATCGATCACCACCCCCGCATCGCGGAGGATGTCGCGGGTCTGGGCGTTCGCCAGCACCGCTCGCAGCAGCGATTCCTCGACGCGGCCGACGGAGCGATCGAGTTGGCGCTGCGCTTCGTCCTGGTCGGCGACGACGCCCACCAACGCACCCAGCGCATCGCTCGCCTTTACGTCCGCCAGCTCGAGCGCCGAGATCGACAGCGCGGCATCGCCCAGCTGCTGTCCCAGCGTTCCAAGCGCCAGGTCGAGCCCGATGTCCGTCTGCTTCAGCGCGCTGATGTCGCTGGTGATCGGACCGAACTGCGCCTGGATGGGGCCGAACTGCGCTTTGATCGGGTCTAGCTCGTCGAAGGTTCGCAGCAGATCGGCGCGCGCCTCCTGAAGCCCCTGCGCCGACATACCCGCGACCGTCGTCAGGCGATCCTCAGCACCGGCGGCATAGGCCGCCAGTTGCCGCTGAAGGTCAGCGACACCGATAAGCTCGCGCAACTGGTCCATCGAGACCAGCAGCGGCTGCCCATCCGTGAAGACGGCAAAGGTCGGCCCGGCCACGATCAGCGTCCGATCGCCTGCCAGCGGAAGGTATGTGCGTTGGAGTATGGGCGCTCACCCCAGCCCGTGTCGAGGAAGCCCGTGGCGCCGGCGATCGTCGGCGCGTTGAACACGACGATCATAGGGTGCCACTGTCCCTGTCCGAGCTGATACGGGTCGCCATTGGCGACGATCGAGCCGCAGACGTTGAGGAACGGACGCGGAAACGACAGCGAGAACGCGCGTGCGCTGGTGCCATCGCCGAACACCGTCAGCGACCCCCATTGAATCATGTTGCCGCCCGGCAGCGGAGCCCAACCGCTCGACCCATCGCCGCCTCCCGCCGCGCCGAACGCCGCCGGCGTCAGCGCCTTGGTCGCATCGCTCTGCTGGTTGAGATCCGACGCGCCGGCCGCCGGCACCGCAAGCGACAGGTCGCTCATGAGGTTGCCACCGCCGGTCAGCAGGCCGCCCGTCGAGATCACGCGGCTGGTGAGCACCCGCGCAGCCAATGCAGCGGTGACGTTCGTCGCGAACGCCGGATCGTTGCCGATCGAGGCGGCGATCTCTCCGAGGGTATTGAGGTTCGCAGGTGCGCCGCCGATCACTCCGAGGATCCGGTCGGCCACGAGCGCCGCGCCCGACTGGGGCGACAGCGCTCGATTGTTGATCGCCCCTGCGACCGCCTCCTGGTTCGACGCGAATGCGATGCCGCCGGACGCGATCAGCGCCCGGATCGCGGCAAGAACCTGACCGCGGTCGGCCTTCGACAGGCTGATGCCGGCCGCCGCTACGATCGCGACGAGCTCCTCCTGGATCATGTTGAGCCAGTCGGCCGGAACGTCGGTGGGCGGCGTCGGCACAGACGGATCGCCCCCGGTGAAATAGCCGGGAGTGCCGGACACGGCAGCGGGCGCCGGCAGCGCGGGCGCTGCCGTGGGGCCATCGACACGGAACATGGGCGGTCCTTCAGGCGAGGAGGATGGTGGTTTCGGCCGGCCGGATCGCGTCGAGCTCGGCTTTCAGCGTGGCGACCGGCAGGCCGCCGCGGTTGGCGAGGACGCGGACGCGCCAGGCGTCGATCCAGAGGCGCGACCGGGCGGGATCGCCAGCGCGGAAGCGGCCTGCGCGTAAGGGGGCGAAATTGTCGATTGCGATCGTGAAGCCGAGCGTCGCGGCGAAGGCGATGAACCGGGCGCGCGATTGACCGCCGGCGCCGACCAGTCGTGCGACGACGCGTGCGCGGCGCTGCTCTGCCGTTGCCCCATCGGCCGCGACAAGCCCCAGGCTCGCCTCCCACTCGACCAACAGCGCGGTCGTGGTCGCCGGGAACGCGTCGACGAGCAGCTGCATCGATGCCGCATCGCTGCGCCATAGCGACAGCGCCAAGGCGGCGAGCGTGCGGCCCTGCACGGACTGAGGATCATTCGCCCAGGCGGGGCCGCGGGGCATCAGCGCGCGGGCGGCGCGGGCATATTCGTCCGCCGCGAAGCGAGCGCCTACGCCCATGTGATGCTCGCCAGGGCCGGCAGGCAACCGGCGTTCGAAACGATGTTGCCCGCCGCGCCCGGGGTTACGGCGCCGGCGCTCGCGTCAACGTTGGTGATGACGAACCCGGCCGAGCCGTTGACCGCGGCGATCGCCGCCTCGATCGCAGACATATTGGTCACGCCGCCGGGCACGGCGCTGGCGAGCAATGCCGCCGTGATTGCCGAGGCGATCGCGCCTTTCAGCGTCGCCGACGCACCCGCCAGGCCGGCGATCGTGAAGGTCAGGCTGTTGGGGCGCGGCGACACCGCATAGATGATCGGCGTGACCGGCTGGCGCACGAAAATTGCATTGGCGACGGTCAGCTGGTCGCCCGCCGCGGCGATATCGCGCGCCTCGGCAGCGGCGACGCCATTGGTGCCTTGCGGATACCCGCCGTGCGAGGCCTGCGCATCGTCCATCATGAAATAGAGGACGACGGTCGACGGCCCCATGCCTCCCGGCGCCACCCATGCCCGCGTGACGCCCGGCACCGCCAAGGCCCATTGCCTATAGTCGGACGCCGATCCGCCTTGCGGCGGGTTGGCATAGGCAAGCAACATGCGTGACCGCAGCGAATCGTCGCTTTCCACGGCAGCGCCGCCGGTGATGGGCCCGGCCGCCGCGCCGGCAGCTGAAACCCCGGCAACGCCCGACCCGAGCGCGAAGGCGGCGCCGCCGGCGGCATTGCCAGTCGTACCAGCGGCAATTGACGCGATCGGGGCTGTTACCGACCCGCCCGCGCCGACCGATGCCTCGGCGGTTGTGGTATAGGCGAACCCGTCGCTGCGTAGAACCGAGGTTCCGGCCGGAATGGTGGCGCCGACAGTCCCGGTGAAGGCCACTGTGCCAGCGGCGGCCGTCGCCGGCTTCCGGGTAACACCTTTCAGCCCCGCCCAGCCCTCCAGCATCTCGCCGATCGCGGTGAAGGGCGTCGCCTGGCGGGCGATATAATCGAGGTAGCCGTAGTGCCCGGTCGCGAGCCCGGCCAGGATGTTGGCGAGGATCGCGAGGTTCGAATAGCGCAGCAGCGCGTCGGCGCCGGGAAGCGCGGATTGCAGGTCCGTCTGCGTCTGCTTGCGCAGCTCGTCGAGCGTCGGCCGGGCGAAGGTCATGCGAGGTCCTTCCAGGCGTAATCGAAGGGGACGGCAGTGGTGCCGGTGGGATGCGAGACGACGATCCGCCCCGCCAGCCGGCCGCCCGCCTGCCATTCTGCGGTGACATCGATCGCCGACGCCGCGCCGTCTGCGGTGAGCCAGCCGAGGGCTTGGCGAATGTACGCGATCGCAAGCTGCAGGTTCTGCGGCGTCCGCTTCGCACGCGCGAGCAGCCATAGCTTGGACCCGATCGTCGGATCAGCCCACCAGCCGCGCGGATCGTCGGTGCCATCGGGGATCACGTCATCCGGACCCGCCGCCGCATCCGTGAACAGGCTTATGAGGACGGCGGTCTGGATATCGCTGCCCGCGACCAGCCCGGTCGCTTGGACGGGTGACGCACCGACCGCGAACCCGTCGGCGCCGATGACGGGCTGCCCAGCGCCGTCGCGCATGAAGCCGGCCGCCGCCGGCACGGCCCAATCGCCGCGGCTGTTTGCTGCGTCCCAGATCGTTGCGATGTCCATTGGTCAGGCCTGTGGTTTCGGGGGGCCGGAACCCCAGCTCCCGCCGGCTGCAACCGGAGGATGGTTGTGAAGGTTGAAGGTGTCGTGGAGCGCGTTCAGGCTGACCGCCTTGCCATCGGCGCGGGCCACGACATCGCCCGTCGTCTCGATGTCGCAAGTGCAGCGCACCTTGCTGGCGTTCGTCACGGTGACCATGCCGCCTGCCCCGTCGATCTCGATGCCATCCTCCGTCAGGCGGACGATCCGCCCCCGAACGTCGTAGATCGCCGCATCGCCGGGCTTCAGATTGCGCGGGCGAGATGCGCGGTGCGCGGTGCCCAGCGCTACGCCGAGCGCTGCCTCGCCATTGCGATTGATCACCACGACGTCGGCGTCGATCGGCGGCACGCTGGTGAAGCCGAACTGCGCAATGCGGAGCACCCGGTCGGTGATCCGATCCGATCCGCCGTTGCCGGCCGCCCGCTGCACCAGCTGGAGGCGCTGGAAATCGTCGGCATCGTCAACGAGGGTAACGCGGCCGAACCACAGGAGATTGCGGAGCCAGCTCATTATGGTTGCGCGTCCGGAGGCGTGATGTCGGCCGCGTTGATCGCCAGCAGGCTGATCGGCTCGATCGTGAACGCCTCGCGAGGCATCAGAACCAGAACGGCATGCGTGCCGTTGCGATCGCGACCAAACCTCACCTCGGCAAGGATCATCGCGCCGGCGCCGAGGCGGTTTGCGGGAAGACTGACGGGGACCAGCGTGTTTGGTGCCCAGAGCGCGCCGGCGGCATCGCGCCAGCTGTCGATCCGCGCCAGTACGACCGTCGACCGGCCTGCGCGTCGCGCAACCTCCCATTTCGCCTTCCGGATTGCGAACGCATTGGCATCCTCCGCCACGCTCTCGAGGAAGACGTATTTCCGCCGGTGCCGCGGCACGTTCGGATCGGTCTGGGTATCGAAGAACGTGCTGCCGCCGACGTCCATTGCTACGTCGACGGTATAGCTTGAGCAGACGATCTCGGAGAACCGCTCGTGCATCGAATGCTGCACGGACCATTCCTCGACGTTCTGGCCATAGACCACGCCGGAGGCGGCTTGCGCCGTCCCGACGTTGGCGAGCAGGAGGCGACCGGACGAATCTTCATAGGCCAGCAGGCCGGCGTTCTGTGCGAGGCGCTGGATGATGTCCGCCGGCGTTTCGCCGTAGTTCAGCGCCCATTGCGTGACGGTCGGGCCCGCGCTCGCCCCGTTCGCGAGCACCACGTCGATCCCATAAACAGCGGCGAGCTTCTGCGTAATTGACAGCGCGTCGCCGCCGATGAGCTGGCCGGTCGCCCATTCCGCGCCGCAGTCGGTCAGATCCTGCGTCTTGCCGCGGCCAGTGAGCCTTAAGGAGCGCGACTGTGCGTCGCCGCCGCCGATGTCCTGGTCGATATAACCGCTGATGACGAGGTCGGACCCGAGATAGACCTGGCAGGGGTCCCCGGCCGCTGCGATCACCGCGCCCTTGGTGACGGGATCCTTCCACGACATGGCGATGTCGAATTCGCCCGGGAAGCCGTCCGCGCGCAGCGTTACTTCGATTTCGGTCCACCCGCTGATCCGACGACCACGGGCCGTCAGGTAAAGCTCTTCTGTCACGCGGCGAGCGCCTGAAGCGAAACCGGCATGAACAACGGGCTGACGCAGGCGTCGCCCGCCTCGCCCACCAGTTCATCCGCGCGCGCCGCATCACGGTAGAGCCGCTGTGCGAGACTGAGTGCGGGGAGCGGAGCGGGCAGCGAAAACGTGCGGACGTGGGCGAGGCTGGCGCCACGCACGCGGAGATCCTCGACGACAGCGATACGCAGGGTGCGCAGCGCGGCGAACAGATCGTCAAGCCCGCCGCCGCCGGCATTTTCCGCCGCAGCGTCGATCGCTGCGGTGACGTCTACCAGCCTTGCGAACGCATCCTCGTAGCTCGACGGCTGATAAGCCGCGGATGCGCGGGCAAGCTCGACCGTGATCGTCAGTCGAAACAATCGCGAAACCGCCGTGCCCGCGGCGCCGACGGCATCCGATCCGACGGGCTGGAACACTAGAAGCCTGGAGAGCAAACGAAGCGCATCGGAGGGATCGGCGCAGGCGCCGGTGAGAGCAGCGAGCAGCGTCGCGATCGCGTCGGCGAGATCGGCCTCGATCGAACCGACGGTCAGTGCTGCCATGGTCAGGTCGACGGTGTCGATCGCGTTCGCGATCGTGGCGCGCTGTGTCGCCGCCAGGGCGACCAGCTCCGGCAGGCTGTCGGTGCCAGCCGCCGAGGCCTTGGACAGGTATCCCGACGTCGCGCCTCGGCTGTACCGCCCAAAGTTGCCGGGGAGCGCCGTCGCCAAGCGCGACAACGCCGTGGCATCGGCGCCGGCGGCAGTCACCTGCGCTGTCCATTGGTTCACTGTGGCGGGGAGCGCGCCGCTGGCGCTGCCGGCAGCGCTCGTCTTGCCGAGGCCCAGGAGGCGCACTGCCGTCGCGGCACCCGCTGCGGCGGTGATGACCGCCGCCGACACAGTGAGGCCGTCGAGGGAGATATTCGGAAAAGTCTGGCGCCCCGCCTCGATGAAGGCGAACTCCACCGTGCTGTACGTCGCCCCATCCAGCGCCTCGCCCATGCTGATCGCATCGAGCATGACGGTGAGGATGCCGAGCGTGGGGTGGATCAGCACGCCCGGCCCAGCCGCCCGTGCTGCGGTCAACAGCGCGAGCCGCTGGGCGTCGATCGGTAAACCGCCGAGGATGGGATCTTTGTCGACGACGAAGCCGCGGATGCGATAGCGCGTCGCGCCCCGGCCCATGTCCTCGGTCCATACATCCTCACGGCCGGGATATTCGTGGACAGCTAGGCGCCGGCCGGCAGTCGTGACATGATCGGTCACGGCAAAGGGAACGCCGCGAAAGGACGCGGGCAGCAGGTTGAGCAGGGACATGTTGGACCTCCTCAGGCTGTCGCGGGTTACGCGGTGAGAGGGAGACGGAATTTGACAGTTCGAGGCATGTCGCCGCTATTCATCGCGGCGGTTTTGGTCGCGTGCGGACAGCCGGAACCTGAGGCGCCGGCCAACATCACCACATCAGCGGCATCCCCTGCCACGAAGGAGGACGCTCCTCTGACAGCTGGGAATGTTACTGCCTCGCCGGATAGCAACACCCCAAAGCGACCCAATGAGCTGATCGCCGCAGAGGAGCGAGAAAACGAGGCGTGCCGTGGGGGAAGCGGGGATAGTATTGAAACGATGAAGGCCTGCAATCGCCGACAGGTGTTGCTCAAAGAATTGCAGGACAGCGGATGGTGCTGGGGTGGCGCCGATATTGAGGCTGAGAAACGGTTCGTCGCATGCAAGCCAGGGGATCGCGATTATAGTCCGGGAGCATTCGACGAGCCGTATTATTCCGAAGCCGACATGGCGGAGTTGACGAATACTCAGTGAGCTACCGCGTGACTGATGGCGGGCTTTGAACCCCGACGTGACGTGGCGGTTACGGCGGCGCCTTTCGGCAACCCGGTCACATGCAGATTCACCGTCATCGCCTCGGCAACCGCCGCGCGCTCTGCACTGTCACGCCCCGGATCAGCCGGTCGTTCAACCCACCGTGCAAACCCCGACGCGATTGAGGGCGCGTGCTGCCCATTTGCCATGGCGCGCCGCCACCCAGCCTTCTCCCGGTGCGAAAGCTCGTAGCGTAAAAAGCGCCACTGTTGATCGCGACTGGATTGCTCGACATCCACCCCAACGACACGGCGGAACTCCGCTTTGCGGGCCTTGTCGGTCCACTGGATTAACCCTCGTCCCGCTCCTGAAGCTCCGCGCTCTCTTGCCCGATGATTTCCGCCGCTCTCCAGCACGATGTTCGAGGCTATGCCTTGCGCCTCGGCGTCAGTGAAACCGTACCGTTTCGCTTCTGCGGCTATGGGGGTCGCCTTGCGCGCAAGAGCTGCGATTTGCCCCGGGGAGAAGCGTCCCGCCCCGCGTACGCCAGCCGAAGTGGCAGCCATGTTGCCTGCCGCGCGCTCGATCGCTCGCCCCCCGCGTTCAATCAGCCCGGCCGCCGGCGCAAACGTATTCTTGACGATCCCCCCGAACGTCGTCGCGCCTCCGACGATTTGGCGCCCTGCGGCGAGCGTCGCGTCATAACCCGGTTCCGCCGCATCCGCCGCCGCGCTGCCCGCGATCGCCATCGCGCGGTCGGTCAGCTGCCCAACCATGGCGCCTTTCCGCTGAATGCGCTGGCCGCGCTTAATGTCGTCATCGGACGCGATATAGGCCGTATTGCCCGCGTCCTTCATGTCGTCGCCCAGAGCCTTGCCGCCCTGCGAGAAGACGGGGATCAGGGCGTCCGACAGGCCCAGCGCTGACGCTGCGGTACGGCGACCCGACGAATTCTGGCGCGCGATGGCATCGGCGATCGCGGGCAGCATCGCGCCGACATTGACGGTGCCGTCGTCATTGAGCTGCATCTTGACGCCGAGCTTCGACAGCATCGCCAGCGCGCCGGTGTTGCGGCCGTATCGGGCATCGTTCAGCGTCTGCGATAGGCTGGCCAGCCCGCCGGTCGCTGCGCCCTTGTCGACGCCCATGCGCTCGCTCGCCGCGGCGAACTCCTGCATCTCCTTCCGCGCAACGCCCATGGTATCGGCCATGCGTCCTACGGCTGCGGCGCCCTTGGCCCATCCGTCCGCCATCTTGAACGCTGCGAAGCCCGCCGCCGCCAGCACACCGACGGTAGCCCCCGCGACCGTGCCGAGCACGCCGAGCGTGCTGCCCAGCATGGACGCGCTGCCCGCCGCCTCGCCCAACCCCGTGCCGGTCGCCGCCGCCGCCTCCCGGATCGCGCCGAGGCGCGTCGCAAAGCCCGACGTGACCGAACGGCCGCCGAACACCCGCGCGCTCGCCTGCTCGACCTGCCCGAGGGTGCGTAGCGCGCTCCGGCTGGAGCGACCCAGCCCCTCGCGCATCGCGCGATCCTGGTTACGGGTGACGGCGCTGACATGCTTCGGCACCGTGCCGAGGCGCTTCTCCGCCGACCGGGCGCCCTTCGCCGTCCGGTCGTTCGCGGTAATGTCGATCGCGACCTTCGGCTGGCTCATGACGCCTCCCCGGTTTCGAGCATGTCAGCCCAGCCCAGCCACTTCAGCAGGACCGACCATGGCCGGGTGGCGATCTCGTCCGGCATCTTGCCGTATCGCTGAGCAAGCGCGTCGAGTGCGCCCTCCCAGCCAGACGGCCTCAAAGCAAAAAATCGCCGATCCGCCGCGACGCGCGATAGAAGACGCGGGCGGGGAGCTTCTCGACGACCGAAGTGGGAACGCCCGCGACGACGCTGATCGCCTTCACGTCGGCCTCGGCCCCGGAGAGCTTGTCCCACTGCATGATCTCGGCCGCCGTGGGCTCGCGGATGACGATCTGCGCCACCGGCCCCGCTGGCCCGTCGATCGGCTTGGCCAAGGGGAGCACCAGCTCCTGGTCGAGATCGTGAGGGACGATATCCGCCCCCAGCCCGATCAGCGCCTCGAGCATCTGCGGCGGCAGTGCGCCGGCGACGATCGTCACCAGCGCGCGCTGATCAGTTTTCACGGACATCTGCGCCCTCCCACTGGATTGCGAACGAGGCGTCTTCGGTGTCGACCTCGACCGGCTCGCCAGCGCGCCACATGTTCCGCCCGATCACCGTCTTGCCGTTGGCGAGCTGGGCAACGACGGTGACGTCGGTCGCATTGGCGAGATCAGCGACCGGGATCGCGCCGCTGTCGCGCAGCTTGGCTTTGATCATCCCGGCCGCCGGCGTCGACTTCACGCCGTGGACGCCATCCATGCCAAGCAGCGTCTCGTTATTCCCCTGGGTCGGCCGATAGCTGAATTCGCCGACGAGCTGCACGGAGCGGCCGTCGACGGTCAGATACGCGGTACCCGCGATCATGTTGGTTGCCATGGTGGCCTTCCGCTTACTGGAGCTTGAACTGGACGAGCATGGCGACGACGCGCAGCTGGCCGATCAGGATGATCGGGAGCAGCACGTCGACCCGGC
>NZ_JBIEOE010000026.1:0-18669 GCF_043498045.1 Sphingomonas sp. S6 | reverse complement strand
CAGGACGCCCTGGATTGCTTCGCTGCGCTCGCAATGACGGGGCTGCTTTGCCGAGGTTGTGGGCTGGCGCTCCGTCGCGGGATGTCCGCCGCGGGTATCGTTCGCGGCGTCGGGCGGGGCTTGTGACGCCGCCGGCCAGACTGGCCTTCAGGCGCGACGCTAGAGCGTCGCGCCGATCGCGCGGGCGGCGGCGTCGGGGTCTTCGGCCTGGGTGATGGGGCGGCCGATGACGAGGATCGAGGCACCGGCGTCGAGCGCGGCGCGGGGGGTGACGACGCGCTTCTGGTCGCCGGCGCTGCCGTTGGCGGGGCGGACGCCGGGGACGACGAAGAAGCCCTTGGGCCACGCCGCCTTGGCCGCGCGCACCTCTTCGCCCGAACAGACGATGCCGTCGATGCCGGCTTCGTGTGCGAGGTCGGTGAGGCGCAGCACCTGATCGTGCGCATTGCCGGTGATGCCGGTGGCGGTGAGATCGTCTGCGTCGAGGCTGGTCAGCATCGTCACCGCGACGACTTTCGTGTTGAGCGGGGCTGCCGCCTTGGCATCCTCCAGCATCGCGCGGCCGCCGCTGGCGTGGACGGTGAGGATCGCGGGTTCGAGCGGGCCCAAAGCCTGGATCGCCTTGGCGACGGTGTTGGGGATGTCGTGGAGCTTGAGGTCGAGGAAAATCGGCAGGCCGAGTTTGGCCATCTCGTGGACGCCGTGCTGCCCATGGGCGCAGAAGAATTCGAGGCCGAGCTTGATGCCGCCGACATGGGTGCGTGTGCGCGTGGCGATCGCCTTGGCGCGGGCGAGGTCGGGCGTGTCGATCGCGACGTAGATCGGGCTCATGCGACGGGCTCTTCGGCGATGACGGAGGTCGTGACGGGCGTTGCGACCGGCGCCGTGACCGGCAGCGCGCGGGCGTCGGCCAGCATGCGCTCGCACGTCGTCAGGCGCTGGCGCAGCCGCCAGCGGACCGTGCCGAGATACAGGTAGGTCGGCACGAAGCCAATCAGGAACGTCACCAGCAGCAACAGCGGGAGGTTCACATCGGCGATCAGGCCGCTCCACAGATTGATCTGGACCCGCGTCCAATTGCCATAGGTGAACAGCGCCGCGACGAACGCGAGCAGGAACCAGAACAGGATCTTGAGGAACTGCATGCAACACTCCTGAGGTGCGCGGGAGGGTAGCCGCAGAGGCGGAGGAAGGCCAGCCTATCCGATTTCGACACGCAGGCTGGCGAACAAGGCGGGGATGGCGGTGAGGCGCGGTTCCTCTTCGTCGAGGATCGCGCGGAAGGCGGCGCGCTTGATCGCGGCGACGCGGCCGGCCTTCATGCGGACGGTGGCGGGCAGCGTGGAGACGCAAATGTCGATCATCCGTTCGGCGCCGTGCAGGCGGCCCCACAGATAGTCGTTTTCGCGATAGGCGCGGCTGAAGAAGGCGCCGAAGCTGTTGAATTGAATGCCCTTCAGCGTCGCCTCCGCGCCGCCGGAGCGGATCGCGACAGCATCGTCGGGGGCGATGCGATCGACCTTGATCGGATCGAATTCGTCGAGCCCCTCGCCTTGCAGTAGCGGCAGCGTCGCGGTGTCGAAATAGGGGAAGCCCAGGTAGGTGAGCAACAGCGAGCGGCGGGTGGTCTTGTCGACCGTCGCCAGTGCCTCGGCCAATCGTTCGTCGGTCGCCGCGTCGAGCGCGGTCAGGTCGAGCGCCTCAGCCAGCGCATCGAGCAGCGGTGCGGCATCCTGCCCGCGCATCTGCCGGACCAGCATGCCAAGGTGCAGGTGATCGTCGGCGCGCTGACGGTCGAGATAGGTCGCCAGCGAGGCATAGATGGCCTCTCGCATCGCGGCGGTGCCGCTGGCATCCTCCGCCTCGCCATCGATCTCCCCCAGACGCCGCGCCATCAGCCGGAGGCGCCGGATGCGGAAGCCGATGTCGAAGGTGCGCAGGAAATCGATCGTCGCCGCGCTTTCCTTGCCCGAGAAGCTGGGCGCAGTGCCGCCGAAGCCGCGCTCGGCGATAGCCGCCTCGATCGCCGAGCGGATGCGCTGCCAGCGCTGCTGGCCCAATTCGCCGCCGACGCGATAGAGGAGCGCGGTGATCGTCGCGACGACGTCGCTCAGCTTCAGATGGCCATAAGCGGCATAGCTGTAGCCGGCGCGGGTGGCGGCGGCGGTCTGCGCGCGGCGGCGCCAAGCGACCAGGCGCGCGGGCGTCGGCCGGTCGAGGAACAGGGTGTGGCCGAACAGGGCTTCGATCTCTTCGTCCACCGCGGGACGCAAGGCGGTGACGATGCCGCGCATCCGGTCGATCCGTTGCGAGCGTGCGGCGATGGCGTCGAGATTGTCGCGGATCGGCTGCTGGCGGGGCAGGTCGCTGAGCGCGCCGAGGATGGTCTGGAAGAAGCCGGGCGCCTCGCCGGGCGTGCCGAGGCGGATCTTGATGCCGGGCGAGGGGTCTATGTAGACGAAGCGACGGTCAATCTCGCGACGGGCGGGGCGTTCCTTCAGCGCGTCGATCGCGGGGCGGAAGGGCGCGTTGGCGAGGACCGACCCGTCGATCAGCACGGCCTTGTCGACCTGCCGCGCGGCATATTGGCGCGGCAGCGACCGGCGCAGGAAGTCCTCGCGACCCGGCCATGCCACGTCACGCTCGGCGAGCACGCCGTCCAGCTCGCCGACGGTGAAGGGCGGGAAGGCGCCGGGGAAGCTCGACGTCGCCCGCGCGGCAAAGGCGAGTTCGGGGATCGCGCCGATCGTGCCGGTGGCGCCGTGATCCGAAAAGCCGAGCACGATGCGATGTTCGGTTTCGAGCACTTCGGGCGGGGAGTTGAGCTTCAGCCGTTCGGGGTGGCCGGTAAAGTCGGTGCAGGTGACGAACAGGTCGAGCGGCTGGCTGTCGGGCAGCAGGCGTGGGCCCGCCTCGGCCTGCGCCATCGCGTCGAAAGCGTCGAGCAGCAGCCCCGTGAAGGTGGCGCCGCCGAACGGTGGTTCGAACCAGCGCGAGCGGACGAAATGCGACAGCTTCGTGCGCACCTCGTCGCGCGTGGCTTCGTCGAGCGCGGCGACCGAATCGGCGCTGCGCCCGGCGGCGACCCAGGCGAGCGGCAGCGCCCACATCTTGGAAAAGCGGCTGGCCGGCGCGGCCTCGGGATCGATCAGCGCCTCGACGTCCGCCGAGGTCAGCCACAGGTCGGTCAGCGGTTCCAGGCTCTGGCCGGTGGTGATCGCCTGCGCGAGAAAGATGCCGTTGATGCCGCCCGCCGACGCGCCGGCGATGATGTCGGCGAGGACGCGGAAGCGGATGCCGGCGAGCGACTCCATCTCCTCGATCAGCGCGCGGTAGACGCCCTGCGTGCCGTCGGCTGCCGGTTCGCCGGCATGGGCGGCGCGGCTGGCGCGGACCATGCGCCACACCTCTTTGGTGATGCCATGCATGTAGACCGCGAGGCTGATGCCGCCGTAGCAGACGAGCGCGAGGCGGAGTTCCTTTTCGCGCATCAGGGTGCCACGGCCAGCGTTGCCCAGATGGGAAGATGGTCCGACGTCTTGCGCGCGGCGGCACTCGCGTGGACGCCGCAGTCGGTGACGGTCAGGTCGCGCGACACCATGATCCGGTCGAGACGCCCGACCGGGCGGCGCGAATGGAAGCTGGGGCCGGTCGCCGCCATGCGATAGTCGCGGCCGAAGTCGCGCAGGCACCCGGCGGCGGCGGTCCATTCGTTGAGGTCGCCCATCAGCACGGTCGGACGCCGCTCGGTGCATCCGTCGACATGCGCGCAGATCGCCGCAGCTTGCCGCCGGCGCCACAGGCCGGACAGATCGAGGTGCATGCCGACGACGCGGACCGTGCCAGCCGCCGTGGCAACGTCCGCCATCACCGCACCACGCGGTTCGAGCGCGGGCAGATGGATGGGGGTGTGGTGGACGATCTCGGCCGATTTGCGGACGAGGATGACGTTGCCGTGCCAGCCCATCGACAGTGCGCGCATGCCGAACGGCACCGGCTTCCAGTCGCTATGTTCGTCGAGCAGGTGGAGCGGCAGCACCGATTCGCGGGTGCCGAAGCGGCGGTCCGCCTCTTGCAGCGCTATGACGTCGGCATCCACCTCGCGCAGCACCTCCAGCACGCGCTCGGGGTTGCGCCGGCGGTCGAGGCCGATCCCCTTGTGGATGTTGTAGCTGGCGACCTTCAGGGGACGAGAAACCATTGCGGAGGCGTAACGCCTGCACGCGCATTTGGTGCCGTTATGGTGCCGGTTGCAGGAATCGAACCCGCGACCTTCGGTTTACAAATCCATGACTCTAAACCGTGGCGCTCGCCAATACCCGCAGAAATCCGTGGGTTTCAGCGTACTGAATCAGAACGCTGCATGGGTCAACGGCAAATCGGTAACTTTTCCGAACCTTTTCGGGACCTGACGCGGCGATGCACGGAAGGGCTTGAGGATCGGGCAGGGGTGGGGGTAAGGGAATGGCGCGCCGGTTTAGCTCAGTTGGTAGAGCGCAGCCCTTGTAAAGCTGATGTCGTGAGTTCGATTCCCACAACCGGCACGTTTTTCTACAATCGCAATGGCTAATCGCGTGAGGCCTTTGGTGTGGTATTTCCGCTACACCGCAAGTGATATCAGCGTCAGAAAACGGAAATAGTGACGCTTGGCGAATCAGAGAATCGGCCGTTATTGCGGAACGCAGGAACCGGGCAGTTTCAACGCAGCGATTTTTTCGCTTGCGAGAGGACCGTCCGATGAACCGCTTCGATGCGTTAGTTGCAATTGTTAGAGCCGCCCCACCGGGCGCGCGCGGCTGGATCGCGGCCATGGCAGTCACAACGATTGGCCTTCCGGCGATAGCCGCATCATGCCTTGCCGTAGCGCACCTGCTCCGATGATTGCGCGACCTCGTGAATCATACGCCATTCGAAGATACGGCGATCCGACCCGTGTGATAAACCACGCTTAGGTTGAAGTTGTTGGGTGCGCTGCAACCTCTGGTCCGTCCTCCCGACCACTTCAACGGGAAGACCGCCACGCCTTTTCAGCGGGCGGCGCGAGACGAACGGTGGCAGTGGCCACTGTTCACGGTTGGTCCGCCTCCAGCCCGACCGTATTATGGGCTGATGAGACGATCCCATTTTGTCCGACCGGGGGATTCTAAGAACGATCCGTCCGAAAGCTTGCCCTTTACCCTGCGGGGGTAATATTTGCGGACGCACGGACGCTCCGAGCCAATTTTATTGCTCGCGAGGGGACCGTTCAATGAACAAGTGGGAAGCGCTGGTCGAGATCGTGAAGGCTACGCCCGCGAGATGGCGCGGCCTTGTGGCCCTCACCGTCGTGGTGACCATACCACTGCCCATCACCGCCTTGGTCGTCGTGACGCGCCTGCTGAATTAGGCGCACGATCCGAAGCGTCTAACTCCATCCCACGAGACCAATTTACGAATCGCTTCTCACAAGATGTGATTCGTGATAGGGTGCATCGTTTTCTGATTTCGGGCGGGCTGGCCCAAATTGGATGGTGATGAACGATGGTGATCTGCGATGAACATTCAACTAAACGCTGTTGTAACGGTCGTCAACGGCCCGTTGAATATAGCGGCGTATATGTGGCGTTTATAGCTGACATTTTTCCGGGTGTAAAACTGGGCGCTATTATTGGCGTCTGCGGTGGCTCTGGTGGTCACATTATTATTGGCATTACCGGCGTCGTGATGGTGGACGGCCAAACCGGCGTCCACCTTGCGGGTGTCCGATGACCGAGAAGGTCTCGTCGCTGAACGGTCCGGCGATGGTCATCCGCTTGGTCGAGTATTTCGGCGAGATTGGCGGCAAGCGGTAGGCGATGGCAGCGCTGGTGCTGCTAGTCGTAGCAGTGCTGGGGCTGGCAGCGATCGTGCTTCATAGCCCGGTTGCCAGGGCAGGCGGTTCGAAAGAGGATCGGCAAAGCCGCAGGCGCTGTGGACGGGTAATCGTCGCGAGCCTGTGTCTCGCGACACGATCCGCCAAAATTTTTTTCGCAAGCGGCATCGCTCTCATACCATCTCAGGCAATCTCACGCCATCTCAAGGCTCGCCTTGGCTCCTGATAGCCCCAACATCGCCCCACTTAAACGGACCCATCATCAGCCGTAATTGCGGACGCGGGACGCCCTACCACGGACCTGACGGCGGTAAGCCGTTTGATAAAACGCACATATACTGTGCGGCGGAGGTAGGACGATGAAGCTGACTGAGATGATCCATCAAACGACGCTGGCGTTTCGTCCGGCTCAACATCCTGTCTTCGCCCTGTTGGCTCTCGCTATGATGCTCATAGCTTTGATCGCGATTGTTGCGCTCATATGCTCCGCTGGACCGGACGCTGGTGCTATCGTCCGCACAGCGATCGGCTATGTTGCGTGATCAAGATTGTGGAGGAGGTATGATGGCCTCTGTTGACGAAGACGATTCAATCAAGGAATATGTTGATCAGTATTGGGGGATACTGAGATGTGGCTAAGCCTTGGGACTTACGGACCGGCCTTCGTCGGCGCAGCTACTGCGCTAGTAGCTAAGCCGTTCGTAGATTGGGCGATTGGCCGTTATCGCGAGACGATGTCATATCGTGCGCATATGGCGGATCGCATTCGTGATTTTCGAGAAAGCATCGCTGTTCTGGACTCGATTAGATTGCTGAGGCGGGCGTCGTTTCCGGTCGATGCGCATCTTGGTAAATTGATGATCCCCGATCACCTCGTTTCGGCCAAAGCGGTAGATGCAAGCAAGCTTACGCTGACCTCTCAAGCTGAGGGAATTCAATTAAGTAATCAGCTTGCCAACATCAATCAGGATGTGAAGTCGCTACTGACATCGAAATCCTCGAAAAATGAATTGGCGTTCTATCTACAAGCCGATGAGTTGGCTGAGAAGCTTCGTAATCTTTCCGCATCGTGGGAGGACAAGCATCAATGGGCGAAACGCCGTGTGCCCGCGCCATCCTCAAAGCGCAAAGAGATCATGTTTGAGAACGGTGAGAAGGGGATGGGCGTAAACTACACCGGCGAAAAACCGACTGCATTGCCGGATTAGCTAATCGTTTAGGCGCGAGGAGACACGTTCCGCAACTCGCGAAGGCTTTCGATAATTTCCGCCCGCCCCGACGCGCTGTCGGCTTCCATTTTTTCCAACTGATGCTCAATCCGCGCCTGTCCGCGTTCGAGATTGGCGTAATTTGTCTCCAGTTTGACCAGCCTCTCAACGTCAGTAATGCGCAGACGTTCGATCGCATCGACGTGGCCGGTGACATTGCCAATACGGTGGCGATGATCTTCCAAGGTCGTTTGCGTCCGTTTTTCGCTTTCTTCGACTTCACCGCTGACAAAGTTACCGCACCACCTGACGACCGCGATGGGCACTGCCACCGCTGATGACAGGGTGATGACGATCCCGGCGAGTTCCACCACCCCGATGTCCATCACAGAAGGTCGCCCGTGCTGGCGCTCGCGATATCCAGCGGCACCAAGATCGAACGTCGGCATTGCTGGTGACGATCGCGCCTTCAAGAATGCCCAGATTCAGAAGCGCCCGCAGGCTTTTGTTAAGCGCCGCTTCCATGACCTGACGTGACCCCCGTTTCTTCATCCAGGTGGAACTAGAGACCGGCCCCTCAAAGGGACGGACGGAATGAAGCGGAAGCAATTCTCGGAAGAGCAGATCATCGGCATCCTGAAGGAGGCCGAGGCGGGCGCAGTGGTGACGGAGTTGTGCCGCAAGCACGGGATGTCGAGCGCGACCTACTACGCCTGGAAAGCGAAGTTCGGCGGCCTGGAGGTTTCCGACGCGAAGCGCCTGCGGTCGCTTGAAGAGGAGAACGCCCGGCTCAAGCGGCTGCTCGCGGATACGATGCTCGACAACGCGGGGTTGAAAGACCTGCTGTCAAAAAAGTGGTGACGCCCGCCGCGAAGCGGCAAGCGGTCGCGCATCTCCAGGCGACCCTGGGGATGAGCGAGCGGCGGGCATGCGCGGTTGTCGGAGCGGATCGCACGAGCATGCGGTATCGCTCGTGCCGGGCAGATGATGGCGACCTGCGGTCGCAGCTGTGCGAGTTGGCACAGCAGCGTCGGCGGTTCGGCTATCGACGGTTGCACATCCTGCTGCGCCGGGACGGCATCACGATCAACCGCAAGAAGACCCAGCGGCTCTACCGGGAGGAAGGTCTGACGGTCAGGCGCCGGAAAGGACGAAGGCGCGCCGTGGGCGCGCGGGCACCTTCACCGGTGCTGGCGCTCCCCAACCAGCGCTGGAGCCTCGACTTCGTCCACGACCAGCTTGTCACCGGGCGGCGGTTCCGTGTGCTCAACATCGTCGACGACGTGACGCGCGAATGCCTCCGGGCGGTAGTCGATACGTCAATTTCGGGCCGGCGGGTCGTGCGCGAACTGGCCGATCTGATCGCCGAGCGTGGCAGGCCGAAGATGATCGTCAGCGACAACGGGACCGAACTGACCTCCAATGCGGTGCTCGCCTGGTCCGCCGATGGCAGCATCGAGTGGCATTACATCGCGCCAGGCAAACCGACGCAGAACGGGTTCGTCGAGAGCTTCAACGGTCGCATGCGCGACGAGCTGCTCAACGAGACGCTGTTCTTCACCATTGGCCAAGCCCGCTCGATCCTGGCCCGCTGGGTCGACGACTACAACACCGAGCGGCCGCACTCGTCGCTCGGCTACGCTACCCCGGCCGCATTCGCTGCCGGGCTCGAACAGCAACGGGCGGGGTTAACACCGCCCGTTGCTTCACCTGCGCTCATGCGCGACAACACCGGTCGGTCTCTGGTTGCCGCTGGTTGAAAGACTGGGGTCACGTCAGACCGTGAAATGATGCATGAATTGGCCTACGGCGAGAAACACCTTTTGTTCGGACGACATATGATCATTGAACATCGGCATCGGGCGTCTCTCAAAAATCGTAGGTAAGTGACGATCACGTCATCCTGAACGGAAGGGGGTAATGATGTGCGGGAGGATGCCCAGCACCGCAATGGCAATGATGATAGCTGCAACGAACATGGCAAATCCCATGATGCAGCCGGGCGTAATGCGGGGAGGTTTGACGCTCATGGACGGTATATGGTGCTCGTGTCGTGGCTCGTATAGCTCTTACCGTTGCTTAACCATCATTTGTCCGACGCGCTCATGATCCCCCTTCGAGAATGGAGGCAATGCATTTGATATGATGGCTCAGTTTCCTGCCTTCACTGATCTGACCGCCGTGGCCGAAGAACTCGCATCACGTGGCAAGGTGGGCCTGCGATCCATGCTGACACAGGCGTGGCGAGCGCAATCGTGCCTTGGTGATCTTCGGCAATCCAACGACTGCGTCGAGGTGCTTCGCGAGATGGTGGGGCGCAAAGATGACTCGCCCACGCTGCTAACCGTTGAACGTTCGCTTCTGGCTAACGCTGTGATGCTGTACGCTCGCGCCACCCTCACTAACGGCCCGAAGGGGGAGCGGGGTCCGGTCCAACTGTCTGAGAAGAAGCTGACGGCGGACGAATGGAAGGATCATCAGGCCATCTTAGACGTGCGTAATCAAGCGATGGCGCACGTCTACCGTGCGCGAAAGCTGAGGGAGCATGAGTGGCACCGTTCGGTCTTCTTTGCCGTCGATGCGGGCGGTGGTCGATGGAAGCCCGCCTGCGCGTCAAATCAAACGACGTTTCACGCCGACACGTTCGCGAAACTGGAAAGAATGCTACCGATCGCCTTGCGCGAATTGAAAATTAAGTTTTACGAACGGATGGAGGCGGTGACGAAGGCCGTGAATTCTGACGTAAAGGCCTCGACGCTGGTGAAGAGCGTTTTCGATCCCGTTCAGGCCTTTGGTAGTCGCGCGGCTGTTCAAGCGCTCCTCGATGGAGAAGCGCTTGGCGATGCAGCGTTTTGGGTTAAGGAAAATAGGCAGAATCAAGCCGATTAAACCGACCAGCGGACGACATCCTTGCCGCGCGTCTTTAATCAATTCCAACGATCATGGGCGTGGAACGCCATCTTGGCCCAAAGGCTGGCGGGGGAGATTGGCGGGGCGTATCATGGCCTGACGGGGCTTAGAAGGGCGTTTTATGTCAATGCGATCCGCCCGGTGGATTAACCGGACTTCCGCTTCCATCGATGGCGATACATTGCTCGTCGTTTACAAGCATCACTTCGTGCGCGATGAGTTGAACCGAGGTGAGTGGTTCAACTGCGTCAAATATAACGTGATCAGCGCTCGTAGCGAACAGAGCAATCTTGCTGACGAATGGCTAACGGACACCTTCCGCCTGCTCAAGAAGTGCCCGCGCATTTTGGTGGCACAGTACGACTTCCATAGCGCACATCTGTATGATGTCGTCAGTTCTGATATTCAAAACCGAATGCTTTATGTGACATTCGCAGACAAGCCCATCGAGCTTGTCCGCCTGCCGCACGATCATGATTTCAGCGATTGGTCGGGACGTGGGTGGACACCGTGGGGGTGGAAGGATTGGCGCGATCCGATTGACGGCCATTATGTCGGGAAAGTGCGTGGTATGCTGCCGAGGGAAAAGCATTTTGCAAAGCGGGAGAGTTGGCCTCAAGAGTAACGAGGCGTGACTCGGGAGGGCGATTTGGCGCGTTACGTGCGGGTGGACGATGGGCCGGGGGCTGGCACCTTTGCCATCGTCGCGATCTTAGTGTTGATTTTCGCCGGTGCTGCCGCGCTCGTGATCATCCCGATCTTTTTGGTCGCGCAGGTCATATGGCGGTTGTGGCGCGGGCAAAGTCCAGCCGAGGCATTGCGGCCGATTGGGATGTTGCTCGCCGGTTTGCTGTTCTACGCTCTAATACATTGAGGACACCATGATCGTCTACGCCGACGTGTACGCTGACAAGACCATCGCCAGCTTTGACCGCTACGTCCTTCGCTCAGCGTCGAAGGAAACGGCCCGCGTCACGATGGAAACGATCTTAGGCGAGGTGGGTAAGATCGAGATTGAGAACGCCCCAGATCAAGCGGCATCGTTCTTGAAGGGCGTGGCCGACGATACGCCTGTGATGATCAGCCCGGGCGTTGAGGCGCGCTTTATCTAATCAACCTTGGCAGCATGGGCGCGAGAAGCCGCAACGGTCACCAGCGCGAGCTTGCGCACCGCCGCCTCCCGCCCCCAATCGTGCTGCGCCTGTCGGTCGATCAACAGCTTGGCCAACCCGAAGCTTTCATCATCCGGGTTGAGAAGGGCCGAGAGACGATAGGCGAGATCACGGGACAGCGCCGCCTTGCCCAGCACGACGTTGTTGAGGTTGGCCCTGTTGAGCGCCATCGCGACCGCCGCCTTGGGGATCGAGAAACCTGCCGACCTGAGTTCGTCGCGGATCATCGCGCCGGGGTGTGGGGCATTATCATTTGTCATCGGGCACCTGTTACAGCAGCTTTGCAGAACCTATCGGTTGGTTGATGGTGCCCCACGGTATCAATCGGGCATGGATAAGCCCTCTTGCGCTCTGGACTGGCGTCAGCATAGCAAACCTTGCGGGCGGGTAGCCGGGGGTCAGGGTTGCGCATCATATGGCATGACCAGACGATGCCGGGGGTTTTTTCACCGGGAATTGGTTCGTCGGGGTAGACTTGTCCCGGCCAAAAGCGTTTGTCACATTCGCGAAGATCGCGCTGCCAAATGCCGCACTCGATGTATTTGTCCCACGGCTTATAGTAGATCGGCATCCGTGCGGCCTCGACCTCAGCCGCCCACTCCGCAGCCTTGGTGTCGGCTATGCGCTTCCGGGTCGTCATGTCGTCGTTGACGATGATCGCGCCAAGGAGCGCCGCTGAGATGCCGCCGCCCGCGATCCAGTCCCATCGTAGCCGCATCGCTGCCTCCATACTGTATGCCGAACCAATACATGCGTTGGAAGGTAAGGCAAACAACTATTGTATGGTAAAGGCGTACATAATCGTTGACGCGTGAACCGCAAACTGTATGGTGAAGACATACAGTATGGAGACACAAGATGCGCTACGAAATCGTCCATAGCGGTGGGGTGCAGAGCTTCGAAGCCGACACGGTCGAAGCGGCGATAACCGAATTCGACTATCGCGGTTACGCCTTCCATCGAATCAACGCGAACCGCTACCAGCGTGCAGAGCTTCAGGGTCAGTCCATGTTCGCGACGTTGATCGGCCCCATGTGGGGTGGCGACCGCCACGGCATGACGATGCGCTATGAGACGCAGCAGGCCTACAATCACCTCAGCATAGAGGCCTGAGCCATGACTATCGCACAAACGATCCTGCGCCAGATCGGTGGGGGCCGCTTCATGACGATGACCGGCGCGAAGGCGCTGGTCGATACAGGCAACGGGCTGCGGATGACCCTCCCGTCCACCATTACCAAGGGTCGCATCAACCGTCTGACGATCACCCTGCGCGGGGATGACACCTACACGATCGAGACAGGCCGTTTCGCCAAGCTGGATTACCGCACCGTAGAGACGATGGAGGGCGTCTACGTCGATATGATCCACGACGTGATCCGCGATCTGACGGGCCTCGCTACCCGGCTGTAAAGCGCATCATCACCCAAGAGGAAGGGGAGGCCTCGCGCCTCCCTTTTTGCGTCCAAGATCAGGCCACAGGTTCCACAAACCGCTGCTCTACCAGCTGAGCTAAACCGGCCAATGGTGCGGCCCCCATGCGACAGGCGCGCGCCATAGTCCAGAGGGCGTGCGTCACCGCCGCTTCGCACGCAGGCCGTTCCAATGCGCGAGGCGTTCCTGCAACCGCGCTTCGAAACCGCGGCCGGTGGGTTCGTAAAAGGTCTGCGGCGGGAGTTCGTCGGGCCAGTAATTGGCGCCGGAGAAGCCGTCCTCGGCGTCATGGTCGTAGGCGTAATTGGCGCCATAGCCGATCTGCTTCATCAGCTTGGTGGGGGCGTTGAGGATGTTGGCGGGGGGCATCAGGCTACCGGTCTCCTTCGCGCTGCGCCACGCCGCCTTTTGCGCCTTATAGGCGGCGTTCGATTTGGGGGCGGTGGCGAGGTAGAGGCAGGCCTGCGCGATGGCGAGTTCGCCTTCGGGGCTGCCGAGGAAGTCGTAGGTGTCCTTCGCCGCGATGCACTGGACGAGCGCCTGCGGGTCGGCGAGGCCGATGTCCTCGACCGCGGCGCGGGTAAGGCGGCGAAGGACGTAAAGTGGTTCCTCGCCCGCGGTCAGCATCCGCGCGAGATAGTAGAGCGCGGCCTGCGGATCGGAACCGCGGATCGATTTGTGGAGCGCGCTGATGAGGTTGTAATGGCCCTCGCGATCCTTGTCGTACACCGGCACGCGGCGCTGGAGGAAGGCGGAGAGGCCGGCCGGATCGAGCGGTTCGGGCAGGTCGACCGAGAACAGGGTTTCGACCTGGTTGAGCAGGAAGCGGCCGTCGCCATCGGCTTGTGCGATCATCGCAGCGCGGGCATCGGGCGTGAGCGGGAGGGGGCGATCCTCCAATTGCTCGGCGCGGGTCAGGAGCTTGCCGAGCGCTTCGGGGCCGAGGCGATGGAGGATCAGCACCTGCGCGCGGCTGAGCACGGCGGCGTTGAGTTCGAACGAGGGGTTTTCGGTGGTCGCGCCGACCAGCGTGACCGTGCCGTCCTCGACATAGGGCAGGAAGCCGTCCTGCTGCGCGCGGTTGAAGCGGTGGATCTCGTCCACGAACAACAAGGTGCGCTTGCCGAGCCGGGCGTGGTCACGCGCCTCGGCGAACGCCTTCTTGAGGTCGGCGACACCGGAGAAGACCGCGGAGATGGCGAGGAAGCGCAGGCCCACCGCATCGGCGAGCAGGCGGGCGATCGTCGTCTTGCCGGTGCCGGGCGGACCCCAGAGGATCATCGACGATAGGCGGCCGGCGGCGACCATGCGGCCGATCGCGCCTTCGGGACCGGTGAGGTGCTCCTGCCCGACGACCTCGGCGAGCGTTTGCGGGCGCAGGCGGTCGGCGAGCGGGGCGTCGGCGGCCGGTGGGGTGGGGGTCGGCTCCGGTTCGAGGCCGGTGAGCAGGTCTGCCATGACGGTCAGATAAGGCGTGCAAGGTGGGGCGTCACCCCCGTCGCGGCCGGGCGAAACCGAACCGCCATTTTGCGCGACATAGACAACGTGAACACCTTACGCGAAACGATTGCGGCCGATCGTTTCCGTTCTGGTCTCATCGGATGACGGCGGGCGAGCGCGCGGGGCATGGTGTGTGCGTAGCACGGCGTTCGGGGCGTAGGACAGCTGCCTGGCGTTCGGCCATTTCGATCAATGCGTTACGCCAACTGCGATCCAACACGGGCCTGGACCAATCGACGGTCCATGCGGTTGTCAGTCCTTCCCCTGGCGGGAGAGGCCTAGGTCGGCGTGCCGAATGTGGATGGGGCTCAGGTGTCAGCATCGCACAATCAAAATATATCTTGATCGGGCTTGCACTCGTGCTTCTGTGATATATCTTGAGTGCATCGAGATACAGAAAGGACTCATGATGTTTGGTCATGGACATGAACACCGCCACGGGCGGGGATATCGCCACGCACGCGATCATGGCTTCGGGCCGCGCGGCGGCTGGGAGCAGTGGGGCGAAAAGCTCGACCAGCGCTTTGCCGAGGTGTTCGGCGAAGGGCGGGGCGGCGGCGGGCGGAGCCGCCGGATGTTCGACGGCAGCGAATTGCGGCTGGTGCTGCTGAAGCTGATCGCGGACGAACCGCGCCACGGCTACGAACTCATCAAGGCGGTCGAGGAGCTGACCGGGGGCGCCTATGCGCCGTCGCCGGGCATGGTCTATCCCGCGCTGACGATGCTCGCCGACATGGAATTGATCGCTGAGCAGGCGTCGGAGACGACCCGCAAGCGCTTTGCGATCACCGAAGCGGGTGCCGCGCACCTCGCCGAGAATGCGGAGCTGGTCGCGGCGCTGATCGCGCGGCTGACCGACGTCGGCGAACACCGCGCGCGGGCCGATCGCGCGCCGATCCGGCGGGCGATGCGCAACCTGCGCACGGTGTTGCAGAACCGGCTGGAGGCGGGCGACCTGTCCGAAGAGGACGGCCACGAGGTCGCCGAACTGATCGACGCGGTCGTGCGCAAGATCGAGCGCCTGTAATGCGCGTCTCGGTCGCACGCGTGCCGACGCATTCGGCGAGCCGCTATCTCCAGCAATTGGCCAAGCACTGGAGCCATAAGATGACGGTGGCCTTCACTGAGGAGGAGGGGACAATCACCTTTCCCAATGGATCGGTGCTGGCGATGCGGGCGGACGGCGAGAGCCTGGACCTGGTGCTGACCGTGCCGGAGGGCGAGGACACGGGCCGGATGCGCGAGGTGGTGGCGAGCCACCTCGACCGGTTCGCGTTTCGTGAGGCGCCGCTGACGTTCGATTGGCGGGAGGGGTAAGGGTTTTGCGCTCTTGGTCATTCCCGCGAAGGCGGGAATCCATAACCTCTGACGTTTCGCCTTCATCGCAGACGTTAGCGCGTCTGGATTCCCGCCTTCGCGGGAATGACGTGTGTGGGGCGCGGACGGTGTGACTGCGCTGGTAGCGCCTTTGCGGGGGCTTCGTCGCCGCCAGCACGCGATCCGTCACCCCGGACTTCGTCCGGGGTCCACTCTGCGGCGAGGGGAACGGCTGGCCGCTTCATCGCTACCCCTGCGGCCCGGTGGACCCCGGACCAAGTCCGGGGTGACGGGTTCCCTGGGGTTAGCGTAGGGCCGCTTCAGCGCGTCCGTTCGCGAGGACATGACACCAGCCGCGGCGGTATGCGCAGCCTAGCGAGTGGCGTGCGATCCGTCGTGCAGTTCCAGATACGTATCCAGCACTGCCTGGTTCGCCGTGTCCCAGCGGTATTGCGCGGCCTTGGCGTGGCCGGCTTCACCCATGCTCGCCTTCAGCGCGGGGTCGGCGACGATGCGTTCGATCGCATTGGCGTAGCCCGCAATATCCTTTGGGTCGACGAGGAAGCCGGTGACGCCGTCTTCGACCAGATCCACCGCGCCGGTGGCGCGCGCCGCGACGACGGGGACGCCGGCGGCCATGGCTTCGGTGGTGACGTTGCCGAAGGTTTCGGTGATCGAGGGGTTGAAGAAGACGTCCATCGACGCGACCGCGCGGCCGAGGTCGTCGCCCGACTGGAAGCCGGCGAAGATCGCGTGCGGGGCCTGTTGCGCGAACCAGTCTTCCGCGGGGCCCTTGCCCACGACGAGCACCTTGTGCGGCACGCCGCGGCGGGTGAGCTCCTTCACCACCTCGGCAAAGACGTCGAGGCCCTTTTCCTTCACCAGCCGGCCGAGAAAGCCGATCGCGACCTCGTGATCCGCAATGCCGAGGCTGCGGCGCCAGGCGCAGTCGCGGCGGTCTGGCGTGAAGCGGTCATGGTCGATGCCGCGCGACCAGATGGTGATCGGCGTCGTGACGCCCCAGTCCTTGAGCGCCTCGCCCATGCTGGGGCTGGGCGGCATGACGCGGTCGACGCGGTTGTAGAAGCGCGTCATGATCGCCTTGATCATCGGTTCGATGAAGCCGATCCGATAATAGCGGAAATAGGTTTCGAAGCGCGTGTGGAACGAGGCGACCGAGGGCACGCCATGGCGGCGCGCCCAGGTGACGGCGCCGTGGTTGAGGAATTCGGGCGCGGAGACGTGGACGATATTGGGGGCGAAGGCCTCCAGGTCCTCGCGCGTCGCCTTGGGCAGATAGCGACCCAGGCGATATTCGGCGCGGCCGCCGGGCATCGGGATCGCCGGCACCGACACGAGGTCTCCGGTGGGTGGGAAAGCAGGCGGATCGATCGTCGGCGAATAGACGCGCACCGTCACGCCGCGGTCGAGCAGATGGCGCACGAGCAGGTTCAGCGCCTGATTGGCGCCGTCGCGGGTGTAATTGTAATTGCCGCTGAAGAGCGCGACACGAAGGTCCGACGGGTGCATGATAGCGCCGGCCATAGCGTTGCGATTGCGGCGTGACTATGTCGCTTGGGGTGGTTGCCGCGGGAGCGGTTGCCCTTTCGCCCTGTCACCCGGACTGGTTCCGGGGTCTACTGCGCGGCGAGGGGGCGGCCGGGGGCTCGGGACTCCCCCCTGCGGACGAGTGGACCCCGAAACTAGTCCGGGGTGACGGGGATGTGGGGCTGCCGTTAGCCCGAAATCTGTTCCCTTATCGTTCTCGCTCCGCTACACCTTGCGCCATGGCGAAACCGCAGAAACGATATGTGTGCCAGGCGTGCGGATCGGTGTCGCATCGCTGGGCGGGGCAGTGCGGCGATTGCGCCGAATGGAACACCTTGGTCGAGGAGGCGGGAGCGGTCGTTACACCGTTCCAGGCCAAGCATAATCTGCACACCGGTGGGCGGACGGTGCAGCTGGTCGGGCTGGATGCCGAGATCGCGCTGCCGGAACGGATGGCGACGGGAATCGCCGAGCTGGACCGGGCGCTGGGCGGCGGCTTCGTCGAGGGATCGGCGACGCTGATCGGCGGCGATCCGGGGATCGGCAAGTCGACATTGCTGTTGCAGGCGGCGGCGAAGTTTGCGCTTGCCGGCCGGTCGGTCGCCTATGTTTCGGGTGAGGAAGCGGCGGACCAGGTGCGGCTGCGCGCGCGACGGCTGGAGCTGGGAAGCGCGCCGGTGCAACTCGCCGCGGCGACATCGGTGCGCGATATCCTGACGACGCTGTCGATCGGCGCGCCCCCGGCGCTGCTGGTGATCGATTCGATCCAGACGATGCACAGCGACCTGATCGAGGGCGCGCCGGGCACGGTGAGCCAGGTGCGCGCGTCGGCGCAGGAGCTGATCCGCTTCGCCAAGGAACGCGGCACCGCGCTGGTGCTGGTCGGCCACGTGACCAAGGACGGGTCGATCGCGGGGCCGCGCGTGCTGGAACATATGGTCGATACGGTGCTGAGCTTCGAAGGCGAGCGCAGCCATCAGTATCGCATCCTGCGCTCGATCAAGAACCGCTTCGGCGGGACGGACGAGATCGGCGTGTTCTCGATGCAGAGCGAGGGGCTGGCAGAGGTCGCCAACCCGTCGGCGCTGTTCCTGACGCAGCGTGACGAGGGGGTGAGCGGGACGACGGTGTTCCCGGCGCTGGAGGGGACGCGGCCGGTGCTGGTCGAGATCCAGGCGCTGGTGGTGCGCCTCGCCAGCGGGGCGACGCCGCGGCGCGCGGTGGTCGGCTGGGATAGCGGCCGGCTGGCGATGATCCTGGCGGTGCTGGAGGCGCGGTGCGGGCTCAGCTTCGCGACGGCGGAGGTCTATCTGAACATCGCGGGCGGCTATCGCGTGCAGGACCCGGCGGCGGACATGGCGGTCGCGGCGGCGCTGGTGTCGGCGCTGTCGGAGCGGCCGGTACCGGTCGACGCGGTGGCGTTCGGCGAGGTTGCGCTGTCGGGCGAGCTGCGCCCGGTGGCGCATGGCGCGCTGCGGCTGAAGGAGGCGGGGAAGCTCGGCTTCGAACGCGCGATGGTGCCGATCGCTCTGGCCAAGGACGAAAGCGCACTGCGGCTGACGGGGTTCCGGACGCTGGGGCAGTTCGTGGATCATATGTTGGGGCGGGGGTGACGGGGCTGCGGCGGGCTTGGGGGGCTGGTGTGGGCTGTTCGTAGCCCCTCTCGTCCCGTCACTGCCGTCATTCCCGCGCAGGCGGGAATCCAGACGCGCGCTACCGGTTGCGATAG
>NZ_JBIEOE010000025.1:0-19827 GCF_043498045.1 Sphingomonas sp. S6 | reverse complement strand
AGGGGTCGGCTCCGGCTGAGGGCGAAATGACACTCTAAGCCGAAAGAGCATGGTTGGAGAAAGTGCGAAGCCGTTTCACGCGATGCATGCCTGATTGCAGCAGCGGTTATGAACTATCGGTCTTCCTGTCGCCGCCCCATCGCTGAAGCCGCTGAAGTGAACCAAGCAGCTCGTCAGTTGCTCGATCCCCGCTTTCGTTTATGCCCAAGAGCTTTGCTGCCGCTTCGCGTGCAAAAACGTCATCTGGATCATCGTGGAGCATGGTTTTGAGGAAACCCAACGCACGTCGATCGCGGCGACGACCAAGACCAATGATTGCCTCATAGCGAACGTCAGGATCAGCGTCGCAGAGTTGATTCTTTAGCGCGTGTCGGATGGCATCTGAGTCAGCGTCGCTTTGCTGACCAATCCCGAAAGTTGCCCAATTTCGCACCTCGGGATCGCGATCTGTCATCAACGATAGCAGAGTGGTCTGCGCTTCGACGCTATCAACAGCTCCTAATGCAAACGCGACTGCATACCGGATGTTGTCCCAGCTGTGGTGCGCAAAGGGGATGATGTACGGGGCAGCACGTGACCGATCTATATGATGAAGTGCAAAGATGGCATCAAACACCACCTGCTGGTCATCATCCGCGAGCAGGCGGAGGACGGCCGCAAAGCACTGATCAGGAAATGTACGATCTGGAATGCCGATCTGCCCGAGAATGTCGGCAGCCCGTCCGCGTTCTTTAGGATCACGTGAGCAGGCCAGGGCAAGTGCCCGGTCCAGCACATCCTTCGATCCGCGCCAATGTAGTGCAGCCACAGCGTCCCATGCTGCATCATTGTCACCTTCAAATGCAGCATTGAATAGCTCGGGTATGGAGCGATTATCGTCTGCCGGGCTGGTCATGCTATTACCTCGATCTCGGGAGACCTGTCCGCCTTCGACCGCCCAACGATCGCGGTGACGGTGTTCTTGCTGAGGCCGAGGTCGCGCGCGATCCAGCGATAGCTGCGCCCCTCGGCGACGAGCGCCAGCACCCTGGGGGCGAGCCGGTCGGACTTGGGGCGGTCGCCGGTCTGCCGCCCGAGCTTGCGGCCGCGCGCGCGAGCTGCGGCGAGGCCGGAGCGAACCCGTTCGCTCAGCATGTCGCGCTCGAACTGCGCGATGCCGGCAAGCATCGTCGCCATCATCCGCCCGTGCGGGGTGTCGACCTCGAACGTCATGCCGCTCATGGCGACGACCGACACCCGCCAACCCGACAGCCGGTTGAGCGTATCGAGCAGGTCCTGCGTCGAGCGCCCCCAGCGGCTGAGTTCGGTGACGAGGATCGCATCGATGTGCCGCGCCTGCGCCAGCTTCATCACCTCAGTGCGCGCCGAGCGGTTGGCCTTCATGCCCGAGGCAGTTTCGCGAAACACCTCGACCACCTCATAACCGCCGCGTTCGGCGAAACCGGCAAGGTCGCGCAACTGCCGCTCGCACGACTGGTCGGCGGTCGAGACCCGGGCGTAGATGGCAGCGCGTTGTCCCAATTGAACCTTCCCGAAATCCGGCCCCGAAAACCCTTGATTTGCGTGGAGTCAGTGTTGTCCAAAACAGACTTCTGTTCAATCGGGACACTGTGCCATGCCGCGCCGCCATATCCTGAGCGCCCGGCAGCGGTCGGTGCTGCTCGACCTGCCGACCGACGAGGCATCGCTGCTGCGGCACTACATCCTGGCCGACGACGACCTGGTCCATATCGACCGGCGACGCCGGCCGGAGAACAGGATCGGCTTCGCGCTGCAACTGTGTGCGCTGCGTTATCCCGGCCGGATGTTGGTACCGGGTGAGGTCATCCCGCTGGCGGTGTCGGCCTTCCTCGGCGCCCAGCTCGGCATCACCGGCGACACGCTCGCCCGCTATGCCGTCCGCCGACAGACCCGCCAGCAGCACATGGAGGTGTTGCGACGGACCTACGGCTACAGATCGTTCCCCGGTCAGGGCGCACCGGCACGCGCGTTTCGCGACTGGCTGCTTGGCCAAGCCGAACAGGCGCGCTCGAATGACGATCTCGCCCGGCGCTTCATCGCCCGCTGCCGCGACACCATGACCATCCTGCCGGCGATCACCACCATCGAGCGACTGTGCGCCGACGCGCTGGTCGCGACCGAGCGCAATATCGAGAAGCGGATTGCCGCGCGCCTCGATCGCGTCGCCTGCACCCGGCTCGATCGGTTGACGACCGAGATGCTGCCAGGCGCGATCAGCCGCTTCATCTGGCTGCGCCGGATCGAGCCGGGCAACAATTCCGCCGCGGCGAACCGGCTGCTCGACCGGTTGGAGTTTCTCCGCGCGATGAACCTCGGCGCTGACCTGCTCGCTGGCGTCCCGCCGCACCGCGTCGCCCGGCTGCGCCGGCAGGGCGAACGCTATTTCGCCGATGGCCTGCGCGATCTGAACGCCGACCGGCGCCGCGCCATCCTCGCGGTCTGCGTCGTCGAATGGGCTGCCGCGACCGCCGATGCGGTGATCGAGACGCATGACCGCATCGTCGGCCGAACCTGGCGCGAGGCGAAGCAACTCCACGATGCCCGCACCGCGGAAACCAGAAGCGCGGTCACCGCGACGCTGGACGGGTTCGCCGCGATCGGCCGGTCGTTGCTGGACGCACATGGTTATGGTGCGTCGCTGGAGGATGCGGTCGCGCGCGTGGCGGGCTGGGACCGGCTCGACTACCTTGTCGCGACAGCCACGACGCTGACCGACACGCTGAGCGACGATCCGCTGGCGCATGTCGATCAGGGATATCACCGCTTCCGCCGCTATGCGCCGCGCATGCTACGCTGCCTTGACCTCGCAGCCGCACCGGTCGCCCGCCCCCTGCTCGACGCGGTGAAGGCCATCGCCGCCAAAGGCGAACTGCCGGTGACCGACGATTTCCTGCGCCCGCATTCCAAGTGGCGGCGTCAGTTGCGGGTGAAGGGCAGTGACGATGCGCGTCTCCGCGAGGTCGCGGTGATGTTCCACCTGCGCGACGCGCTGCGCTCAGGCGACATCTGGCTCGACCGCTCGCATCGCTACGGCGACCTGCGCCATGTCCTCGTGCCCATGGCGGTCGCACGCAGCATGAAGCTGGCGGTCCCGCCCGACCCGCATGTCTGGCTGGCCGACCGCAAGGCGCGGCTTGCCGATGCCCTCGCCCGCCTCGGTCGCGCCGCGCGCAACGGCACAATCCCCCACGGCGGCATCGAGGACGGGATGCTGCGCATCGACCGTCTTACCGCCGATCCGCCGGACGGGATCGATGAACTGGTGCTCGATCTGTACCGTCGCCTGCCGCCTGTCCGCATCACCGACCTGCTGCTCGAAGTCGATGCCGCGCTCGGCTTCACCGATGCCTTCACCCATCTGCGCACCGGCATACCGTGCAGCGACCGGATCGGCCTGCTCAACGTTTTGCTCGCAGAGGGGCTGAACCTCGGCCTGCGCAAGATGGCCGAGGCGTGCAACACCCATGATTACTGGCAGCTCTCCCGCCTCGCGCGCTGGCATGTCGAGAGCGAGGCGATCGACCAGGCGCTGGCGACCGTGGTCGCCGCGCAGGGCGACCTGCCGATGGCGCGGGTGTGGGGTATGGGCACCACCGCGTCGGCCGACGGCCAGTTCTACCCCGCTGCGCGGCAGGGCGAGGCGATGAACACGGTCAATGCCCGCTACGGCAACGACCCCGGCATCAAGGCCTATACCCATGTCAACGACCGCTTCGCGCCGTTCGCATCACAGCCTATCCCCGCGACCGTCAGCGAGGCACCCTATCTGCTCGACGGGCTGACGATGAACGAGGCCGGGCGGCGGATCGAGGAGCAGTACGCCGACACCGGCGGGTTCACCGACCATCTGTTCGGGATCAGCGCGATGCTCGGCTATCGCCTCGTACTTCGCATCCGCGACCTGCCGTCCAAGCGGCTGTACGTCTTCGACCCTGCCGCCACGCCGACTGAACTGCGCCCGCTGGTGGGCGGCAAGGCGCGCGAGGCGCTGGTCGTCGCCAACTGGCCCGACCTGTTCCGCTGTGCCGCCACCATGAGTGCCGGGCAGGTCGCGCCGAGCCGCATCCTGCGCAAGCTCGCCGCCTATCCGCGCCAGAATGACCTGGCCACAGCCCTGCGCGAGGTGGGTCGGATCGAGCGCACGCTGTTCATCATCGAATGGATTCTCGACACCGGGATGCAGCGCCGCGCGCAGGTCGGACTCAACAAGGGCGAGGCGCATCATGCGCTGAAAAACGCCCTGCGCATCGGCCGCCAGGGCGAAATCCGTGACCGCACCACCGAGGGCCAGCACTACCGGATCGCCGGCCTCAACCTGCTCACCGCCATCATCGTCTACTGGAACACCCTGCATCTTGGTCATGCTGTCGAGGCACGGCGACGCGAAGGGCTGGAGACGCCGGACCATCTTCTCGCCCACGTCTCTCCGCTCGGATGGGCGCACATCCTCCTCACCGGCGAATACCTCTGGCCGAAAGACGCCGACGCTTAGGGTGTCATTTCGCCCTCAGCCGGAACCGACCCCCAGAAGCTGTTCGCCGGTGACGCGATCGTCGAAACCGAGATCAAGGACAAGGCGCTCGCCTGGGTGCCCTCGGCGATGCGGTTCAATGACAAGCCGTCGAACGAGCTGGCCGCGGACGATGGCCAGGACGAGCTTGCGGGGCTCATCGGCGACGCCGACGGCGAAGGCGAAGACGACGATCTTGGCGCACTGATCGCCGACGGGGACGGTGAACCCACCGAGGATGACGAGACCGCCGAGGCCGACGACGGCAGTGTCACGGGTGAGGTCCCGCACCCGGATAACCAGAACGACGACACGACCGACCACCTGGTCGCGGCCGAGTAACAGCGCACCCGCTGGGCAACCTCGCTGCCGGCGCTGCCTCACCGCAGCGTCGGCAGCTTCTTTTCACGTCCATTCGAGGAGCCGTGCCATGCCCGCAGGCACTCGCGACATCGCGGCCGCAATTACCGACACCATCATCGCCAAGCTCGAGGCCGGCACCGTTCCATGGCAGCGTCCGTGGTCGGTGACCGGAGAAGGTGGGCGCCCGCTGCGCCACGAAGGGACTCCGTACCTCGGAATCAACTCGATCTGGCTATGGGCGATGGCCGACTTCCTCGGCTTCAAAAGCCGCTACTGGATGACGGCGCGTCAGGCCGAGGAGCTTGGCGGACTGGTCCGCCGTGAGGCGCAGCCATCGTTCTCTGTTTACAGCTCCACCTTCCGCAAGAAGGCGCAACCGAACCTGCTCGGCCTGTCGGCCGACAAGCTGATCCGATTCCTGCGCTCGTACACCGTCTTCAATGCCGACGAGATCGAGGGCCTCCCGAGCTACTTCTATGCCCGGCCGGTCCCACCGACCCCTGCGCTGTTGTCGGCGCGACAGGATCGCATCGACGCCTTCTTCTCGGCGATACCGTCGCGAGTGCGTCGGGGCGGCGACCGAGCCTTCTTCAGCCCGACTTTCGACTTCATCCAGATGCCGCACGCCGGCAGCTTCAGGTCCGCCGACGCTCATGCCTCTATCCTCGCACATGAGCACGCTCACTGGACCGGGCATCAGTCTCGCTTGGATCGAACATTCGGGAAGAAATTTGGTGACAAGGCTTACGCGCTCGAAGAGCTGGTTGCAGAACTAACAGGAGCCATGGTGTGTAGCGATCTTGGTCTCCCATCCGAGATACACGATAGCCATGCAAGCTACATTGGCGATTGGTTGCGTATGCTCCGGTCGGACAAGAGCGTGATCTTCGTTGCCGCCACAAAGGCCGAGCAAGCCTTTGCATATCTTCGCACCTTCTCGGCCGAGGCCGTACATCCGGCGAAGCTGGCAGCATGACCCATTCTCACAGGAGAACCCGCCATGGGATGGCTTTCGATGAGGCGCGACGGAATGGGTCGCCACAGCACGCCCAAGGCGTATCTGGACGCACAATTCACCTACACCAACGACGCCGATGGTGGCGGCACGCGCGGTGCGCGCGTGATCGACAGCGCATGCGTCGGAAACCGCGTCTGGTATGCCGCTGTCGAAGTCCTCGAAAACGATGTCGCCACCTCCATCACCGCGCTCATTTGTGAGGTCCGATGGACGCCGAATGCGAAGGACGGCTACATCTTCGCCTATAAAGACATGGGCGAGAATGCCGGTCCCTACTCGGACGATTGCCCTGAAAAAATCCTGCGCCTGCTTCCCCCGACGAACAACGAGTACGCGCTGAATTGGCGAAGGCGCTGTCTGGCGCGCCTTCGTAGAAGAGCACGACGCGTTGAAGACGGCATGCGGATTCGACTGCCTCAACCGCTGACCTTCAGCGACGACCACGTCGGCGCCGAGTTCGTTGTGGTGAAGCGTGGCGCCCGCATCACCTTCCGCGGCGAAAATGGCTTCGGCCACTACCACATCCGCAATTTCCGTGATCTGCCCTGGATCGTCGTTCCCCAGACAAAGGTCCATGCCACGATCTTCGCGAAACCGCCGGCACCTGCGATGACGGCATGATGGAGCCTATTATGAACGATACAGCCGCTCTCTCCGCGCTGCGGCGCGCGCTATGCAGCCAGAGCAACGCGCTCCGGGTCGCGCGGCGAATGATGGAACATGGCATCGACGTGATCGTGGTCGCCAGTCACGATCCACTGCAGCCGTGGCGAGTGACGGAGCGCGACAACAGCATCGCGGCGCGCGCATGCGCCTGATCCTCGCCGCTGCTCTGATCGCGACAGCCTGCAGCGCCGCGGCGCCGCGCGCAGACCAGAACACCACCCTTTCGGCAGACGGCCGCGCCATCGATGGTGACACGGTATCGATCGACATCCGCCTCTTCGGCGCGGACGCCTTCGAGAAGCGTCAGTTATGCAGGACAACGTCGGGGTGCTGGCCCTGCGGCAAGGCAGCGCAGGACTATGCCTCGAAGCTCCTCAAGACTGGCGCCTCGACCATCCGGCTGACGGGCAAACAGAGTTACGGGCGCCCCATCGGCACGATCGAAGTCGCCGGACGGGACCTCGGTGAAGCGATGATCGCAGCCGGGCTTGCGGTGCCAGTAACAAGTTATCTCAAAGGCGACCCGGAGCGGGCCCAGCGCTATGTCGCCGCCTATGACAAGGCGGAGCGCCAGCGGCTCGGGGCACATGCTGGGTATTTCATCGACCCAGCGAAATGGAGACGCGGAGAGCGCCTCTCCTGCGAAGCGCGCAGAGGCGCGCCCACACATGTGCGTTAGTGCACCTGTGCACAGGTGCGGCTTCACGACTATGAAGCGTCAGGAGCGCGGAGCCACCGGAGCATAGAGAGAAGGGGGGCGGGGGAGAGCATCGATCAAGGAGACGATCATGCCCACTTTTGCTTCGACCCCGGCCCCTGTTCATACCCTATGGGACGCCCCGCAGACCGCCGAGCAGCGCCTGCCTGGCATCTGGTCGGTCAGCACTGCCTCGCATGGCGGCTTCGTTCTGTCCGACGAGCGCCAGGCGGCCATGCCCGAGGCGCTGCGCCTCGACAGCATCTACTATGAGGAGGACGTGGACTGGTCGCTGATAGTCCTTGCCTTCGAGGCCGAGTTCGCCGCGTTGCGCGATCCGTTGTTCGACCTCGAGCGCGACCTCGCCCATCAAACCGCACGGCACTGGCGGCCGAAGCACTATACCGGCTTCACCGGGCAGGTACTCGAACCGAGCGACAGTCACGTCCTCCGCAAGATTGCCCTTTTAGAGGCCGCAATCGGCGAGATCGGTGTTCAAGCCGCGTGGGGTGACTGGGCCGACTGGGTCCCCACCGGCAAGGTCGGGGTTGTCGGGCAACGCATCACGGGATGCGATCATCTCGGCTTTGCCAAATACGACGGACCGAAGCTGAAGGGGCTGGTCGACGCGAACCGCTACGAGGCTCGCGATACGGTGAGCACCTTCAAGTCCGTCGGTGTCGAGGTGATCGCATAGCGCTCGCTGGCGCTGGAAAGATGTTTCCGAAAGGCGGCAACATCTTTCCAGTGGCCCAACCCATGCTCGCGGTTTCGAGCGGGGCACTCTCCGAGGATTATCAATGCGCCCAGCCCTGAGGGGCTGACGGCCCGGATGCAGCCGAAGGCGCGGGAGAAGAGGGGGGAGTGAGCGTTTGGGCGTGAAATGTCGCGCTCGACACTCATTGGAGACGGCGTCGATGTTCTACGATGTGCCTTATCGCCACCAACAGGCGGTGGACCCCGCTGCGCTCAGCACGATCGCGATAACGCTCCAGGCGATGACCAAGGCGCTGGATGATTGCCGCAACGCGGGCGTAGACCCCAATACGGATCCCGCGATGGTGCTGCTCGCACGTCACATGGCGACCGTGTCGACCAATCGCGCGCCGCGATCGGTCCTCCGTCATGCGTGCGACAAGCGACTGCAGTCGCTGAAGCGCTACCCGGCGCTGCTGGCCCTTTCGATCCGCGGCGTCGAATACGACCAGGCCGCCAAGGAACGATTTCACGAGGACGCTACGGCCGCGATGCAGGATCTCGCGTCAGCGCTCGCGCTCGCTGAGGGGAGTTACACCATCGCCTCGACCCGAGGCGAGGTTTCCGAATCCGGTTATGTCCTGCTCGCCGCGGTCGAGGTCGCCGTCATGGTGCGGGTCGGGCGCCGCTTCGAGGGGCGCGAGGTATCGTATCGCGCCGTCGCCCCCGGTGTGGATCAAACCAACCGGAATGCCAGCATGGTCGATCTGCTGCGGCCCGCGCGATTTGCCGAGCGCCTGACGCGCGAGCTGCGCCTTCGGCTCGCCCCGGCGAGCGTCTCCGAACCAAGCCTGATCGCCGCTTGAGGAGCTCCGTATGATCCAGATCAACGATGCCCTCGCCATCGCGCGAGCCGATGTTGCAAACATCGCTCGGTTCATTGAGCGCCGAGAGCGCTTCCTCGACGCCCTCGACTGGTCGATGATGACTGACGCACAGGTTCGCCAGTCGTCCATGCTCGACGAGCTGCTGGACGAGGACCTTGCCATCGGCCTGCACTACATCGACTGGCTGATCGATCGCGTGGACAGCCAAGTCCCGACGCCTGGCGCTCTTCGCTTTGCGCCGCATCCCCGCCCGTGGCACGCTGAGTGGAACACGCTGGCCGCCTGAGAGAAGGAGCTTAGACAATGAGCCGTCATACCTTCGCCGGTCACGCCGGCACCACGGTGGCCGTGGGATGGGATCGTCCGCTGAGCACGTTCTTCGTCCAGGTCTCGCGGCCGCATCCGACGCTCAAAGGCGAAAGCCAGATTGTCGCATGGCTGGGCACCGACAACGGCGAGCTCCCAACCGCGGCTGCGGCCCTCAAGGTAGCCGCTGACTATGCCGACCTGCCGAGCGATCTCGGCGCGACGCTGGAAACGGACCGGATGAAGACGCTCGGTCAGAGCGACGGCCCCGCCCAAGCCGCTGCGCGACGATTCCGTCGTGACGGCAGTTTCTGAGGAGGATCTGGTCATGGATCCGAACAGCAACAACACGAGACCAGCACCGAGCGGGCCAAGCATGGCCTTGACCATCCTCGTGTTCGTGATCGTGCTTAGATCAGCGTCGTGGATGATCGGTGTCGTGATCGATGGCGAACCTCTTTCCGAGGGCAATTCGTCGCTGCCGTTCGAGCAGCTTTACCGGATCGTCGACACCATACAGGGGCCTATTGGGGACGCCTTGTGCTTTGTTGGGATCACCGTTGCCGTAATGGCCTATATTACAGGCAATTTCGGCGCCGAGTTCAGGAGCTCAACCACCGCCGAGGGTGAGAAGCCCAAGCGTATCCCGACGTTGCCGATGAGTGAGGCTGCGCGAGCAGCCGAAGCGCGCTTCAACGCATTGAGCGCTCAGTTCCGGTCGATGCCCGAGAATATGGTGTTGCCCGAGGCCAGCATCGAGTTCGAGCGCATCCAAGAGAAACACGTTCCCGACGTCCGGCTCGCTCACCGGGAGGCTCGTTCGACGGTATCACCAACGTCCGAGAAAGCCGATGCGTTGGATGAGGACTACGCCAGCATGCTTGGTCGGATCAGTGACTCCGTTCAACATCTGATCGAAGGTTGCGAGGCCTTGGGCCGGGAGCGACTTGAGGTACAGGCTCGCTTCATCGAGGCTCGACACCCCGGCGACGATCGCTAGAAAGTCAGCATCTGTTCTGGCAATCGATCGACAGCTCGATCGGTTGTCATGACCGGTGCGCGGGCTTCTCACGGTGCGCCAGCGGATAGGAGCAGTTATGCCCCCTATGTACCTTGGCAACGTCGCCTGGATGACATTGATAGTCTGTTTCCTATGGACCTTCGCCATGACGTATTTCGTGTTCTGTCACGAGCTGCCGGCGACCAGCGCGATCCACGTACTCGCGCCTACGTTCGGCGCACTGGCTTTCGCCGTCATGTCGATAATCCTTGATGACGGCGGATTGTTGAAGGCCCTGACCGCGCAGATCATCGCCATTTCGCTGATGATGGCAGCGGGAAAGAGGCAGCAACGAGCCTATTCCGAGCATCGCGACCGCTGATGACCGCTCTAGCGGTGACAGACGAGGCACGATAGACTGAGTCCTATGTTCGCGTCAGCAGAATCCATGATCTGGGGCTGCCTGCCTGTCCTGCTTGCCGGCGCAGCTATACTTCCCTTGAGCGCACAAGCCGGAAAGTCGATCAAGAACCTCCTGCTATTCTTCCTCGGCACGAACGTGGCGGCGCTCGCGCTGTATGCCGCGTACCAAGGGCCGGTGACGTGGTGGTTGGCGTCAGGAAGCTCATTCCTGATCGGCATGGCGGGGATCGCCGCCTTTGTAGCGGGACGGGCTGACCCAAGCCAAAGTTAAGAGGGGGGGGGCTGTTGATCCGGGTGGATCAACGGAGAACCTCTCATGTCCAACATCATCGACCTGGGCGGAGCGCCCGCCAACGAGGATTGCGCCCAGCTTGGGCAGACGCCGGACTTCGATACCGTCAACGCCCACGAGGTCTTCGCCTATAAACTGGCGATCATCGCGCGGTTCGGGGAGCCTCCCGCGGGTTGCCGCCTGAAGCCTCTCGCAAACCGCCACGATTTCGGGACCTATCGCACGCTCTCCCTCCGCATCGACGATGAGGACGACGAACAGGTAGGGGCCTATGTCGACCTGGTCGAGAACGGCCTTGGCAGCTGGCTGGAGGCCGGATTTTCGCCGCCCATCAGCTATAAGGGCAGCGTTGCCACGATCCACCAGCTCGACGTTACCGAGCTGCTGATCGGCGCCTTGCAGACGACACGCCCAGATCCTGACGGGACATTCCCGATCCCGGATTTCGAGGTGCTCCACACAAATCTCGCGTCGGCCTTCCCGGAGGAAGCTGCGCTCGCCCGAGCCCGTTGGGCGGCAGCTTGAGCCAATCCGTCGCGCCTGCGGGCGCCACGACACGGAGGGTGTCATGATCGTCGACGATTTCAATTCAGCAGATCCGCGCACATGGTTGGCGCGCGGTCGAACGCCGGAGCAGGCCGAGGCGCTCGCTGCATCGTGGCGGGACTTTCCGGATCTTCCGCACGATGCACCCCTTGCCGACCGTCAGGCCCGCAGCCGTGCACGCGTGATCGCCACCAGACCCATCTTCGAGGCGATGCGCGTGCAAGCCGAGGCCGAGCGCCAGGCGAGAAACTTCGCCTTCCTCGAGAACCAGGCGCGCGAGGGCAAGGTGAACGATCGCGATCTCGCCATTCTGCGCGGTCGCGACGATCATGGCTACGACTGGGACGTCGCCAACCGCTACGCTGACGGTTGGTATGCGGCCCATGTCGGATGGCCGCACAGCTATCCCGACGGCATCCCGAGCGAGGTGCCCCTGCAGGTCCGCCGCGCGGCCTACGATCAGGGCTTCACCGATGGTGGTGGCGATCGGACCGACCTGTTCGACGCAGCGCGCCGGACCAACCTCGCGCAGCTGCGTCAAAGCAACATGCCGCCTCCAGCGTTGCCGGTCGCTACCGCACGCCCGATACCGAGCAGCTGGCCGAAACCAGGCGACGAAGCCCGGCCCGCCCGTTGGTCGCGCCGCCTCATCATTCTGAGCGACGAGGACGTGTCTCTCGAGGCGCCCGAGCGCGCCAAATGGGACTTCCTGCGGATCATCCGTGAGCGACAGGGCGCAGACGAGATGGCGATCATCGTCCTTAGCAACGACGGCTTTGCCACGATCGAGCGCTTCCTGCCTCAGGCAATGCGACACGGTCGACGGCAGGTCAGCCACGCTGATGCGGCCGCCCAGCTCCGAGCGGCGATTATGGGCCGGAATATAGAAGACGTCCTGGTCGCTTTGCAGGGGGAAGACCTGCACCTCCTCGACGCTGTTGCCGGAGCCCTGCCGCTCTGCCGAACCATGGAGCGGACACGAAACACCAAGCTGCAGCAGCGCGCTCACCTACGGGCGTGGCTGGATCGCGGTTACGGCTCGGACGAGAACATGGCCGCAGGGCACATCCGCTGGGGCAAGCTGATCCATGGCCTGACGGGCAAGCTCGGCGAGTTCACCGCTCGGCATATCGGCGCGGCACCCGGCCGAGGGCATCTGATCCGGGTCTATGTCGGCGATGATCGGCCTGCGACCGGCTATGCCGGCGCGGACGGGGTCCAGCTGCCCCATGACGTCGTCGTCTCGAGCAAGGCTAAGCTGCGCTCTGAGATGGCGGCAACGCTCCGGCGCTTCGGTGCAGCAACGCCGCTGATGGCGCTGTCGGGGCGCGACGCCGGATAGCCAGAGCGTCCAGGCAGCCCAAGGCCATGGAGGGGAGGGGGCGGGGAAGCGCGCACCGGAATCAGCCGGTCAGGAGCAACTCCCTTGTCCGACCCCCAGCATCCCCCTTCGCACCATCTGATGCGTCCCGTCCTATGGTCGTTCGGCGAAGGCCCGACCTTCCCTGGCTATACCGACGATACGACATGGAACGGCTTCCTCAACGTGTCCGTGGGTATCGGCATTTGGCCCTACGTGCTGCGCGAGCTGATCGCAGGCGCCGATGGCGACGCCGAGCGCATCGCCGAATATCGGGGTATGGCCACCGACAGCAGCATGGTCTCGATAAGTCACGGCTACACGACCAGCGCCGTCGACGCGAAATGGCCGTGGCTCTTCCCTGACTACCCGCTCGCAACCATGATGCCGATCCCGGCGACGTGGTCGGAGATGAGCTGGCGGCATGAGGCAGCGCCGAGTTTCGGCCCATGCGTCGGCCCGATGGGCGAGGCTGCTCAGATATGGATCGACTACGCGGATCCAGCGAAGCGTGACGTTCCCGAAAGTTCGAGGTTCACCTTCAGCCGGCGCGACGCAGTCGGCGAGCTGACCGTGATCTACGCGGGCGACGACTACGACGCTGTGCTGACACACGCGTCGATCGAGGCGCTTGCCTGCAGCCTCTCCAAGCGGGTCGCCTATGAGATGACCGCAGAGGAGTGGCAGGAGACGAGGCTCCGGAATCGGACCACGCCGGACAATGTCTGCGCGTCGCACGATTTCATGGACACCAACATCCTCATGCTTGAGGCATGGGAGGCGGAACGCGGTAATGCTCTGCTCCCGGGTGGCGAGCGGGAGCGCTTCGAGGACGACCTCGAGCGGGTGCATGCTGCGTGGGACATCGCCACCCGCTGCTACCTCACTGCGTCCGAGGAGGGCGCACGCTTCGACGCTTGGCGCCTGACGGGGCGCGCAGTTGACGGCCTTCGTGCCGCGGGCATGGACCTGGCGTATGATGACGATGGCGACACGCCGGGGCGGATTTACGAGCCGGGGTTCATGGAGCGGGATCTGCGGCAGTGGGTCGTGAACGTGAGCAACACGAGCCACGCTTTCGACACGCTGTTCGACGCCGAGGCACACCTCTGGAGCGTGTTCGCCTCCAGCGAGGCAAAGGAAGCTCGGCCTTTGGCGGTGACCGCCGCGCCGATCCGTCCTGTTCCACCGCCCCGTGAGATTGCCTTCTCCGAGCAGGAGGTCACCGTGACGGCCGATGCGATCGAGCGTCGCCTCGAGGTACTGAGACAACGCGCCGCGACCACCGCCGAGGCGTCATCCGAGGGTCTATTCCTCGAAGAGAGCATCCGGCAGCTGGCAGGCGCGCGAGACAAGCTGCGCGCGGCGACCCAGCGGCCGTGAGCGGTCCGCCTCGGCGGCGCATCCCGGCGCCGCAGGGGCGAAAAAGGGGAGAGGGAGGGTGATGGCGGATGCGGGGAATTGCCCTCGCACGGCTCCGAAGGATCCGCCATGCTTCCCGCCACGATCTCCACCAGTGTCGCGCCCGAGACCATCAACAAGGTCACCCGGCTGTTCAACGGCTCGGTCAGCGACATCCTGCATGAGCTGCTGCAGAACGCGCGCCGAGCCGGCGCGAGCACGGTCGCCGTGTCCACGATCGGCCGCGCCGGCGACCGTCTCCTGCACATCGTCGACGACGGTCACGGCATTGCCGACCCGGCCAGTATCGTCACGCTGGGCCGCTCCGGGTGGAGTGACACGATCGCTCGCCGCGAGGATCCCGCCGGCATGGGCGTCTTCAGTCTTGCCGGTAGGGACGTCATCATCCGTTCGTGGTCCCAGGCCGCCCACCAAGGCTGGTGCGCCCACATCCCGGCATCAGCGTGGGAAAGCAGCCGGCCGATCGCGATCTCGCCGGATCCGATCGGGCGAGGCACCTCGATCAGCATCCGCATGGACTCCGCTTGGGAGGACGAGGTCCTGCCGGCGCTGAGCCATGTTGCGCGTCACTATCCTCTGCCCGTGACCTTCGACGGCGAAAGCGTCGAGCAGACGCCGTGGCTGGACGAGGCGATCTATGAGGAGCGCTGGAACGGGTGCCGCATCGGCGTGGTGAAGGAGCATCACCGCCGGGGAGGCGCGGCTCGTCTCAATTTCCATGGCCTGACGATCCCGTGCCCGATGCCGGTCGTGCAGCAGGTCGGCCGCGGCGAGGAATGGACGGTGCTGGTCGATATCGTCGACTGCCCGGCGCTCCAGCTGGTGCTCCCGGCTCGCAAGGAAGTCGTTCAGAACGACGCGCTTACGGCGCTGCGCGAGGCCGCGAGCAAGGCGATCTTCGGCGCTATCGCGTTGGAGGGATCGCATCGGCTGTCGCATAAGGACTGGCTGGAAGCCCGACGGCTCGGCGTCGCGCTGCCCGAGGCCGAATGTCGTCTCCATGGTTGGTGCGCTCCGCATGCCGCGGCGGGCGAAAGCTATATGTCCGGCAGCAGCTTCAACGACGGCACGATGATAATCATGCCGGACGTGGCCGCCATCGTGGCGCAGCCTGCCGAGCTGGCTATTCAGCATCATAAGCCATTCGCTGGTCCGCTCGTGTTCGGGGAGCCCGCCTTCGCCGGCTATCGCTGGTATGACGGGCTCGCGCGCGTTCAGACGCTCGGCTTCACCATCGAGCAGGAGGGCCGCACCTTCCACATCCGCGACGAGGAGGGGGCACCTTCGGACGTCGACAACGGCTATGTCGAGCAGCTGACGCTCGAAGTGACCGTCGCCCACGGCGACGCGGTCACGACGGTCGCCTGCGACGCCGACGTCGCCTTTGGTCCGGATTTCGATCTTTCGACCGAAGTCGACGACGTCGTGATCTTCGTCCGACGCGGTGCGGAGCTGCTGGCCCGGGACGTTATCTCGCTCCTCCAGCGCGCTGCCTTCGAACCGAGCTCCGACAGCTGCGCCGACAGTTATGAAACCCAGGAGGAACGGTTCCGGCGCGACGCCAGCGACCGGGTTCTGGCTTTGCTCGAGGGAACGGATGCTGCGCTCGAGGCACACATCCGCGGCCTGTTTCGCGACTATCCGGTCGATGTGCCAGCGGATCGCTCGGTGACGGTCACCATGACCTCGGCGGGCGTGTCAGTCACGATCGCCGAGCGCCAACCGGAGGTCGGGTGACATGGACATGCCCCCGCCACCCGTCGTCTTGGCCTACGGCATCGGGGTCGACAGCACCGCCCTGCTGGTTGAGCTCGTGGCGCGAGGCCGGGCACCGGACCTCGTTCTGAGCGCCGATACCGGCGTCGAGAAGCCGGCGACATACGCCTATCTCGACGTCATCCGTCCTTGGATGGACGGGCATGGCATCAGGCACGAACTGGTCTCGTACACCCCTAAACGGTTCAAACACTGGCCGCCCTATTACGGCCTGCTGGAGATGTGCCTCACGAACGCCACCCTGCCGAGCAAGAGCCTGGGCGGATCGAGCTGCAGCCTCAAATACAAGAAGGCGCCGCAGGATGCCTTTCTCGCCAACTGGCAACCGGCGATCGACGCCTGGAACCGCGGCCAGCGCGTTACGCGCCTCATCGGCTATGACGCAGGCCCCCGCGACACACTTCGCGCAAACCACGCGCTGTCGATCGAGGATCCGCTCTATGACTGTCAGTCGCCGCTGCGGGAATGGGGCTGGGACCGCGATGCCTGCGTCAGGCGGATCATCGCCGAAGGTCTTCCAGTACCCCCGAAATCGGCCTGTTTCTTCTTATGTTTGCAGATGGTGTCTCGTCTCACCGCAACCCTTTATTTATGGGCTACAAAATTATCCGCCGTTTGAGACGATCCGAGGCCATTGAAGCGCTCGGGACAGTTGCAAAGCGCTACTGCACTTTGCAACTGTCCCGAGCGCAACCGCCGAAGGCGGTGCGACTCGTCGCGGCGGCATCCGGAATGACTTTGCTGAGCGGAAGAAACTGACTTGCCATTGCCCGTCGGGACTTGCTGATGCGGCCTTGATCGTTGCGCCGACAGATTGGGAAATGTCTGTTACGCGCCCATTCCGGTCGCTCAGCCGATGCACCGCAATCCCCGGAAGCTGCCGACCCCGACCGATCAGTGAGCAGCAGTCTGCGAGAACACGTTCATCACGATGACACCAGTCACGATCAAACCCATTCCCGCCATTGCCGGTAAGTCCAGCTTTTGCCCCTGAATGATCCAGGCAACGGCTGCGATCAATACGATGCCGCAGCCCGACCAAATTGCGTAAGCTATCCCGGTGGGAATGGTCTTCAATGTCAGCGACAGGCAGTAGAAAGCCACGATGTACGAGAGGGCAGTGAGAAGGCTGGGCGCTAGTTTGGTGAAACCTTCGCTCTGCTTCATGAAAGTTGTGCCGATCACTTCAGACACAATCGCCACCGCGAGTAGGACGTAATTCATGTGCGCTCCGTTTTTCCTGCCGATTCCGATGAAGCCGCCCCTCGTTTCCGAGATGATTGCGCCCCTTCGTTCCGAGATGATGTCGCCCCCCCGGAGACAGGGCCGTGCTGGCTACGTCTGTTGTTATTTCGTTCGTGCCGGTCGTCAAGCCTCTGAAGGGGATTTGACCCGGCGCATGCTGTCACCGTCGAGGTCCAGGCGGTGGGCGTTGTGGACGAGCCGGTCGAGGATGGCGTCGGCATAGGTCGGATCGCCGATCACCTCGTGCCACGCCGCGATCGGCAGCTGGCTGGTGACGATCGTCGAGCGACGGCCATAACGCTCTTCTAGGATTTCGAGGAGGTCGTAGCGGGCATGAGCATCGAGTGGCTCAAGCCCCCAGTCATCAAGAATCAGGAGCTGAACGCTGCCGAGCTTGGCCAGGATGCGGGCGTAGCGTCCGTCGCCGCGTGCCAACGCCAGGCTGGCGAACAGCTTGGGCACCCGCTGATACAGCACCGAACGGTCGTCGCGGCAGGCCTTATGGCCTAGCGCGCAGGCCAGCCATGATTTCCCGACGCCAGTCGGGCCGCAGATGACGAGATTGTCGCGAGCGGCGATCCAGTCACCAGCGACGAGCTTGAGGAACAGCCCCCGGTCGAGACCTCGATGGCTGCGATAATCGACATCCTCGGGGGTTGCCTGATGGCGCAGCTTGGCGAACCGCAGCCGGGCGGCCAGCTTGCGGTCGTGGCGGAAGCTCCATTCGCGGTCGAGCAGCAGCGCCAGCCATTCGGGATGGGTGAGCCGCTCGGCTTCGGCATTGGCGGCCAGTTCGTCGAACGCCCTGGCCATGCCAGCCAGCCCCATTGCGTTCAGCCGGTCGAGAGTGGGATGTTGAAGCATCATGATCTCCTTCAGTGATAGTAGCGGGAACCCCGGATATTCGGGTGGGTGATCGTCCGATCGTCGCGCGCCTGCCGGGGCGCGGGCGCCTGATCGAGCCGGTTGTCGAGGATCGATCGGACCGATCCATAGGTGCGTGCGCCGATATCGAGCGCCCGGCTGCACGCCGCTTCGACCCGTTCGCGGCCGAAGCCCTTCACCAGGCGCACGATGCCCAGGCAGGCCCGGAAGCCCTGCTCGGGATGCGGGCGATCGGTCAGGATTTTCTCGCACAGCAGGGCGGCACAGGGGCCGATCGCGGCCGCCTCGGTGGCGATGCGTTCGATCGTCCAGTCGGCGAAGCGCCGGTGGGATGACGGCATATGCTCGGATATCGTCGTGTGCCGGCCATTGCCGGAGCCGCGCATATGGGCGGCGATCCGTTCACCCTTGTGGAACAGTTCGATCGTACGCGCGGTGATCCGCGCCTCGACCGGCTCGCGCGCGAAGCGATACGGGACCGAGTAATAATGGCGCTCGATCTCGACATGATAATCGAGACCAGCGCGCCGCCGCCGCCATTCGGCGAAGACATAGGGTTCCAGCGGCAGAGCTTTCAGCGCAGGCCTGTCGATGGCCTCGAACAGCTGGCGCCGGGTCTGGCCCACGCGGCGCATGATACGGCGGTCATTGAGGTCGGCGAGCAGGTCGCCGATCGCGGCGTTGAGTTCGGCCAGGCTATAGAAGATCCGATGCCGAAGGCGCCCGAACAGCCAGCGCTCGACGATCAGCACGCAGGCCTCCACCTTGGCCTTGTCGCGTGGGCGGCGCGGACGGGTCGGCAGCACCGCGCTGTCGTAATGTGCCGCCATCTCGGCATAGCTGCGGTTGACCTGTGGATCGTAAAGGCAGGCCTTGATCACCGCGACCTTGGCATTGTCCGGCACGAACAGGGCAGGCGCGCCGCCGAAGGCTTCCAGCGCCCGCACGTGCGCCGCGATCCAGTCGGGCAGCGTCTCGGTCCAGCTCGCCTCGGCATAGGACAGGCTCGATGCACCCAACACCGCCACGAAGATGTGCGCGTCGCGGATTTCGCCGGTCAGCCGGTCGACCACGACAGCCACCTTGTCGCCCGCATAGTCGACGAACAGCTTCTCGCCGGCGGCGTGGGTCTGCCGCATCGTGACCGGCAGCTTCGCCGCCCAGCCACGATAGAGATCGCAGAACCGGCTGTAGCGATAACCTTCCGGATGCTGAGCGATATATTCGTCCCACACGATCTGCAGCGTCACATGCTTGCGCTTCAACTCGCGATGGATCGCTGCCCAGTCCGGTTCAGGGCAGCGGCGATGGCCGGTCTTGGTGCCAGCCGCGCGGTAAAGCGCCGCCTCCAGAACGGCATCGCTGACATCCGCGCCCAGCGGCCAAGCCAGACCCGCGACCGCTGCCCGCCTCAGCGTCTCGCGCACCGTCGAGGGCGCGGCGCCCACCCGATACGAAATCGCCTTGTGACCCAGCCCCTGCTCAAACCGGTACCGTAAAATCTCGCGAACCCGTCGCATACTCAATCGCTCCGCCGACATCGGCTCCCTCCCTCGGACAACCCAAAGGAAGCAAACCTAATCCCAGCAGCGGACCTTCATCGTCATCCCCGCAAAGGGGGCGACATCATCTCGGAATCAGGGGGCGAGTAATTCTCGGAACAGGGGGGCGGCATCATTTCGGAATGAGGGGGCGGCTTCCCTCGGAATCAGCA
>NZ_JBIEOE010000024.1:0-21203 GCF_043498045.1 Sphingomonas sp. S6 | reverse complement strand
CCAGCACGAACAGTGCGCCCGTCATACCCGTTACGCTGCTCGACGAAGGGGGTCCCTTTTGCACGCCGATAGGGGGTCCTTTTTGGACGCCGATTGACAGCCGCAGCAGCAGAAGGGTGTCGGCGGGCATCCGCATGATTTCGTCCGGTGTCACCAGCCTGCGCGCGGCGACGTGGCCGCTGACGCTGGTGGAATGGTCCGGGCTGTCGAACCAGCTCGTTTTCTGTGACGTGCTGGCGGTCTCATATTCGATCGTGGTGTCGCCGATCGTGCGCGAGAGCATGTCGGCCGTCGCATGATCGTTGACCCCGAATGTCTGGACCACGCCGGCATTGGACAGGAAGGTGCCGGCGCGTTCGCCATAGAGCGCGCGGAGCTGGTGCATGTCCTGAAGGATCGGCCAGAGCTGGAGGCCATAACCCGCCATCAGCCCCATCGCACGTTCCACCGGCTCCAGTCGGCCGAGGGCTGCGAACTCATCGAGCAGGAACAGCACCGGGCTTGCCGGGCGGGCAGGGGATCGCGCCATGTCGGTGACGGCCTGCCCGACCAGCAGCCGCAGCCAGCGCGCATAGGTGTCGAGCCGATCGGGCGGGAGGCACAGGAACACGGTGCCCGGCCGCTCCTTCAGGTCCGCGAACCGGAAGTCGGATGCCGAGGTGCTGTCCACCAGGCGCGGGCTGTCCATGAAGTGGGTGTGGCGCTGCGCCGAGGAGAGCACGCCCGCAGCCTCCCGGTTCGACTTGCCGAGCTGGCGATTGGCGGCGCGCGCGATGAGGCCGCCGGCGCTGGTGCTGGCCTGCATGTCGGCGAGCAGCGTGGCGAAGCCGGCGGGATCGCGGGTGAGCTTGTCGCGCACGGTCGCCAGCGTGACGCGGGCAGGGGGCTCGTGGACGACGGTGTGCAGGATCACGCCGGCGATCAGCGCCTTGGCTTCCTCGTTCCAGTGTGCCTCGCCCGATTGCCCCGGTGCGTCATGGACCAGCGCATCGGCGATCGTCTGTGCATCCTCCGCCAAGTCGGGGCTGGTCGGATCAAGCCACGCCAGAGGGTTGTAGCGGGCCGTGGGGCGCCCCGAGACGCCGAAGGGGTCCAGGCACCACACATCGCCCTTGGCGGCCCTCGCACGGGCTGTGACGCGGGCATTCTCGCCCTTGGGGTCGATGCAGACCACCGAGCGGTCCAGCGTGAGCAGGTTGGGGATGATCGTGCCGACGCCTTTCCCTGAGCGGGTAGGGGCCATCGTCAGCAGATGGGCGGGTCCGTCGTAGCGCAGCAGCTTGCCGCCTTCGATGGAGCGGCCGATCAGAAGATCCCCGTTTCCCTCAAGCCGGCGCACGTCTCCCCGATCGCCGAAGCGGGCCGAGCCGAGCAGCGAGCTGCGCCGGTTCGCGGCGCGGCGATTGACGCGCCAGGCCAGGAACAGGATCGCGCCGGCCAGCAGGAACGGAATGTCGGTGGCAATCTCGCCATAACCGAAGATGCCCTTGAGCCAGCTATGGCTGGCGAACAGCACGACCGCGGCGACGAGCACCGCGAACAGCGGGCTGATCCGCCGGCCGGGCATCAGCCGGCCCGTTCCAGCGGCGTGATCGCCAGCCCCGGATCGGCGTTGGGATGATCGTAGAGCTTGAGGATGATTTGCGTGGCGAGGGGAGGGGGCACGGCCTCGTCGCGAAGCATGTCGAACAGCGCCTCATCCTCCGCGTTCAGGTCCATGCCCTCGATGGCGAGATTGGCGCGGGAGTCCGCGTCATCCTCGCGCCACATCGCGGCTTCCGCAGGCGTGCCGCGTACATAGTCGAGCGCGCGAACTTCCGTCCGGAGAGCGTCAAGGTCGAGCGTCGTCATGCCACCGTCTCCTTGCCTTCCGCTTCCGCGTCAAAGGCCCGCTTGCCGCGTCGCTTCCAGAGCGCCACCATATCGCTGGCATCATCGCCGCGAGCGCGTCCGACCAGTTCGAGCAGCGCACCGTAAATGGTCGCGCGATCGTCATCAGCAAGATCGACCAGACCGGCCTTTTGGACGAGGCCGCCCAGCTCGATCAGGTGGCGGGTGCGTTCGCGCCGTTGCACGACCCAGCCCCGCGTATCAGTCCGACGCCGTGTCGCTTCCAGACGCTGGATCAGCGCCTGGTTGCGTGCCAGCGCTGTCACGGTTGCCGCCAGCAGTTCGCCCACCTTTGCGCCCGCGCCGCTGAAAGAAAGCCGCGCCCTTCGATCGCCACGCCTCCTTCGCTTCCGCGTTCTGTGAGGCGACGGCATCGAGTAGCACGCCGGCGAGTGTTTCCATGTCGAGTGAATCGGCACCCGTGGCGGTGACGAGCTGGCCGAGTTGTTCGACCCGGCGCGCCTTCAGACTACGCGCCTTGTCCTCCAGCGCTTTCAGCTCCGCGTTATAGTCCCGCACCTTGCGCATGGTGCTTCCTTTCTCCGCGTTTTTGACCGCAGCAGCCTAGCAAACCTATAGGGGAGGGCAACCCACATCAACAGCCAGCACCGAGTCAATCAGGAGATGCGAAGCAGATCATGAGTGCGCGCTTATACGTCGTTGCCGACGTGCGCTAAGAAGTGCATCATGCCGGTCGCGATGGCGATCTATCATTTCAGCGCCAAGGTCATCAGCCGTGCGAACGGCTCCAGCGCCGTTGCGTCCGCTGCCTATCGCTCCGCATCCGAGCTGCACGATGCGCGGCTTGGACGCAGCCACGACTTCTCCAACAAGGCGGGCGTCATCCACTCCGAAGTGCTGCTGCCGAAGGACGCACCGGAGCGCCTGTTGGATCGGACGACGCTGTGGAACGAGGTGGAGGCAGGAGAGAAGCGCAAGGACGCGCAACTGGCGCGTGAGGTAGAGTTTTCGATCCCGCGCGAGATGAACGAGAAGCAGGGCGTGCAGCTCGCTCGTGACTTCGTGGAGAAGGAGTTCGTGAAGCGCGGGATGGTCGCCGACCTCAACGTGCATTGGGACAAGGCCAAGGATGGCAGCCCGAAGCCGCACGCGCATGTCATGCTGGCGATGCGCGAAGTTGGGCAGGAGGGGTTCGGCAAGAAGGTCCGGGACTGGAACTCGACCGAGCTGTTGAAGGGCTGGCGCGAAGCGTGGGCGGCGCATGTCAACGAGCGCATGGCGGAGCTGGGGCTGGAGGGGCGGATCGACCACCGTTCCTATGAAGACCAGGGCATTGCGCTGGAGCCGCAGCACAAGATCGGCCCGGCAGGAATGCGCCGGCTCGACCGCGGCGAGGACGCCGAGCGTGCCGAGGATCACCGGCGCATCGCGCGGGAGAATGGCGAGAAGATCGCGGCCGACCCGCGCATCGCGCTCGACGGCATCACACGGCAACAGGCGACCTTCACCACCCGCGATCTTGCTGCGTTCGCCTTCCGTCATTCGGATGGCAAGGAGCAGTTCGACCAGGTGATGGCGGCGGTGCGGGCCAGTCCCGAGCTGGTGGCATTGGGCAAAGACGGGCGCGACCAGGAGCGGTTCACGTCCCGCGAGATGATTGCGACCGAGGCGCGTCTGGAGAAAGCCGGCGACGAGCTGGCGCGGCGCGACGCGCATGGTGTGTCCGACCGGCACCGTGCCGGCGCTCTGGAGGCTGCGGAAGGACGCGGGCTGGTCCTGTCGGGCGAGCAGCGCGATGCCTTCGACCATATCACCGAGGGCCGCGGGCTGGCGTCGGTCATCGGCTATGCCGGCACGGGCAAGTCGGCGATGCTGGGCGTTGCGCGCGAGGCTTGGGAGCGCGAGGGCTATCAGGTGCGCGGCGCCGCCCTGTCCGGGATCGCGGCCGAGAATCTGGAGGGCGGATCAGGTATCCGGTCCCGCACCATCGCCAGCCTTGAACATGGTTGGGCACAGGGCCGCGACCAGCTCACGCGCAACGACGTGCTGGTGCTGGACGAGGCGGGCATGATCGGCACCCGCCAGATGGAGCGGGTGCTGTCCCGTGCCCGCGACGCGGGCGCCAAGGTGGTGCTGGTGGGCGATCCCGAGCAGTTGCAGGCGATCGAAGCCGGCGCGGCGTTCCGGTCGATCGCCGAAGCGCACGGCGCGGCCGAAATCACCGAGGTTCGCCGACAGCGTGAAGGCTGGCAGAAGGACGCGACGCGGGCACTGGCGACCGGCCGCACGGGCGAGGCGATCCACGCCTATGGCGACTGCGGCATGGTCCACGCGGCCGATACGCGCGAGCAGGCCCGCGCCGAGCTGGTGGAAGGCTGGGATCGCCAGCGCCAGGCTGATCCCGACCAGACGCGCATCATCCTCACCCACACCAATGCCGAGGTGCGCGAGCTGAACCAGGAGGCGCGCGGACGGGTGCGCGCGTCGGGCGGGCTGGGCGAGGACGTTGGCGTCACCGTCGATCGGGGCGCGCGCGACTTCGCGGCCGGCGACCGCATCATGTTCCTGCGCAACGAGCGCTCGCTTGGCGTGAAGAACGGCACGCTGGGCACGTTGGAGCGGATCGACGGCGGGCACATGGCGGTACGGCTCGACGGGGGTGGGCACGCTGCGTTCGACCTCAAGGACTACGCCGCGGTCGATCACGGCTATGCCGCTACCTTCCACAAGTCGCAGGGCGTGACTGTCGATCGCGCGCACCTCCTCGCGACGCCGGGCATGGACCGGCACAGCGCCTATGTCGGCATGTCGCGGCACCGTGACGGGGTGCAGCTCCACTATGGCCGTGACGACTTCGCCGACTTGGCGAAGCTTGCCCGCACGCTGTCACGCGACCGCGCCAAGGACATGGCCGGCGACTATGCCGTGCCGTCCGATGAGGACAGGGCGCGCAGCTTCGCCGAGCGGCGGGAGATACGCTGGCCCGAGCGGGCGCGGGAAATCGTCCATCAGGTCCGCGACAAGGCCAAGGATATGTTCGCGGGTTTTCGGCCCAAGCCTGCCGCCACGCCGGAGAAGGCACCTACCCCGGATCGCACCGAGGCGGCGATCGGCGGCAAGCCGGACCAGGCCAGGGCAATTGAACGCTATGCGCGGGCGTCTGCCGATATAGGCCGGATGCGCGCGCAGGATCTGCCGGTGCTGCCGCATCAGGAGAGCGCGTTGCGCCGCGCCGGCGAGGCGCTGGATCAGGTGCGGCCTGATGGCGCGCGCGATCTCGCTTCCGCGTTCCGTCGCGATCCCGGGCTGATCGGGCAGGCGGCCGGGGGCAACACAGGCGGTGCGGTGCGCGCGATGGCCGAGGAGCGCCGGGTGCGGCTCGACCCCGGCGCGCGCGCTGACCGGTTCGTGGAGAGCTGGCGTGGGCTGGCGCGCGAGCGGGCAGGCGGCGACCAGGCGCGGGTGGAAAAGGCTACCACGCGCATGGGTGTGATGGCCGAGGGGCTACGCCGCGACCCCGAGCTGGCGAAGGCGCTGGAGCGCCGTGCGCCCGAGCTGGAGCTAAAACTGGAGCGCGGCCGAAGCATCGAGAGATCGCTGGAGCAGTCGATCGGGATCGGCCGCGAGCGCGACAGGGGCATGAGCCGATAAGGGGAAGACGTGATGGCGGATGAGGAAGGGCCGAGTGAAGCCGCGCAGGCGTTCCAGGAGCTGCGCGCCGAGGTGACGCTGATGCGCCGTGCCGTCGAGCGTCTGACGGCCGAGCGCATGGAGGTGCCCGAGCCGCCCGACTATTCCGAGACGCTGGGCGTCATCGCTAACAATATCACCGCCACCGCGCAGCGCGTCGATATGCTGGTCAAAAGCCCTATGCTGGCGATGACGCCCGAACAGTTGGCGGGACGGATCACCGCAGCGGCGAGCACGGCGCGCCAGGAAGACCGGCAGACGATCGCCACGGCGCGCACCGGCCTGGAGGACGTGACCCGCCAGCTTCACGGCTACGTCGTATCAGCGCGCCGGGGCGACGAGCAGAACCGCTGGCTGATGTGGAGCGCGATCGGCGGTGTGGTGGTCGGGATGATGTTGTGGGCGGTGTTCGCCGGCATCGTTGCCCGCGCCGTGCCCGCGAGCTGGCAATGGCCGGAGAAGATGGCGGCGCGCTCGCTCGACCTGCCGATGTGGGAAGGCGGCCAGCACCTCATGCGCGCCAGCGCGCCGGACGCTTTCGCCAACATCGCGGCAGGCGATCGGATCGTCACCGCTAACCGGCAGGCGCTGGAGGCGTGCCGGAAGCGCGCGGATAAGGCGCGAGAGGCGGTGCGCTGCACGATCAAGATCGAGCCCGAGGCGAGGCGTTAGGGTGGCGGACACTCTCACCCCGGCAGGCCGCTCCGAGCGCATGAGCCGCATTCGGGGCAAGAACAGCAAGCCCGAGATGCTGGTGCGCCGCATCGTGCATGGCATGGGCTACCGCTATCGGCTTCACGACAAGCGTCTACCCGGTAGCCCCGACCTTGTGTTTCGCGGCCGGAAGAAAGTCATCTTTGTCCACGGATGTTTCTGGCATCGTCATCCCGATCCGAATTGCAAACTGGCGCGAATGCCAAAATCCCGGCAGGATTTCTGGGGACCGAAGCTGGAGGGCAACCGCGATCGAGACGAGCGCAATCGTGCGATGCTGGACCGAAAGGGCTGGCGGGAGCTGGTTGTTTGGGAATGCGAATGCGGGCAAACGGAACACTTGAAGAACAAAATACGTGGATTTCTCGATGACGACCAAGGAAACGCCCATGCGGGCCATTGAGCTATTCGCCGGCGCCGGCGGGCTGGGCATGGGGATCAGCAAGGCGGGATTCCGTCCCATGCAGGTGGTCGAATGGGATCGCTGGTGCTGCGATACGATTCGAGAGAACCGCAAGGTAAAGGCGGGTGGTATTAGCCATTGGCCGTTGCCGACCGAGGGTGACATTCGAGCCGTCGATTTTCGACAGCACGAAGGCAAGATCGACCTTGTGACGGGTGGACCACCTTGCCAGCCATTCTCCCTTGGCGGGAAGCATCGAGCACATGCCGACGCGCGCGACATGTGGCCGGAAGCTGTCCGGGTTGTGCGCGAGACGCGCCCGCGCGCGTTCGTGTTTGAGAACGTGAAGGGGCTGACCAGGGCGAGCTTCGCCACCTACCTTGCTCATATCGTCCACCAGCTCACCTATCCCGAACTCACGTTGCGGCCGGGCGAGACGTGGATGGAGCACATGGCGCGCCTAGAGCGTCACCACACCGCCAAGGGCGGTTCGGACGAGCTGCGTTACAACGTCGTGTATCGGGTGCTCAACGCAGCCAATCACGGGGTGCCACAACGGCGTGAGCGTGTCGTGTTCGTCGGCTTCCGCGCGGACCTTGGCATTGAATGGTCCTTCCCGGAGGCAACCCACTCGCTCGAAGCGTTGCTATGGGAGCAGGTACGAACGGGTGACTATTGGGAGCGGCACGAGATCGCCAAGCGCGACCGGGTGCTTGATCCACGCTTCCGCGCCCGCGGCATGGCGCTGTTGGAGAAGCCGGCGGACAAGCCGTGGCTGACCGTGCGGGACGCGATCGGAGACCTTCCTGATCCGGAGCTTCAGCCGGAACTCGCGGCTGCCTGCCTCAACCATCGATTCCAAGGTGGCGCCCGCAGCTATGTGGGCCACACTGGCAGTCCGCTTGATGAACCAGCCAAGACGCTCAAGGCGGGCGTCCACGGTGTCCCGGGGGGCGAGAACATGCTGCGTCGCGCCGATGGAAGCGTGCGCTATTTCAGCGTCCGAGAGAGCGCCCGGCTACAGACCTTCCCTGACAAGTACCGCTTTCATGGCTCATGGACCGAGTCCATGCGCCAGCTCGGCAACGCCGTCCCGGTGAAGCTCGCGCAGGCCGTTGGAGAGAACGTGGCGAGGCATTTGACCGCCGCATGAGCCGTAAACCCACACCCGCGCCGTCGCCGATCGCCGAACTGCGCGCGAATCTCGACCAGCTCATCGAACAGACGACCTCGACCACCCTGTCGGCGCCGCGGCGACGGACGCTTGAGAAGGAAATCCGGGGTGTCATCGAGGAGCTAGGCTCTTTTCTGAACACGCTGGACCCGATCCGGCAGCCTTCGGCGGTGTTTGATCCCAGCAATCCCAAGGTGGTGGGGCGGTTCGTCTCGCTCGCGCTGGTCGCGCAGCAGCGTCACCCGTTGGCCGAGATACCGCGCTTCTATGGCTCCGGCATCTACGCCATCTACTACAACGGCCCATTTCCGCTGTATGCGCCCATCAGCGGAAGCGAGACGCCAATCTACGTCGGCCAGGCCGCGCCCGCGATCAACAATGCCCGTACCCCGCTGGAGCAGGGGCCGCGGCTTTGTGGGCGTCTTTCAGACCACCGTAAGAACATCGGTACGGCCATCACCACGCTCGACCTTGCCGACTTTCAGTTCCGATCGCTGGTCGTTCAGAGCGGCTGGGAAACGGCGGCCGAGGATTACATGATCCATCTGTTCCGGCCGATTTGGAACAGCGAGACGAGCATACTCTATGGCTTGGGCAAGCATGGAGATGACGCGACCACCCGAGCCAATAAGCGCTCGCCGTGGGACACGCTCCATCCCGGCCGGAAATGGGCGGAAAAGTCCAAGGAAGATGCCAAATCGCCGGCAACGATCGAGACGGAGCTAAGCCGGCATTTTGAGGAGCACCCGGTATTTCCGGACCTTGAGCATGTGCTGACCAGCTTTTTGGACGAACTGCGTCAGGTGTAATCAACAGAACCCAATTGGGGGAGATCGAAGGGGCGATCACAACAATGAGCGAAGCACAGGCACTCGCGAACATCGTCACTTGGTCGGAGGATAGTCCTGGCTGGCAGCGTGACGCGCTTCGTCGGTTAGCTACAGGACATAGCCTCGCCGACCATGATGTCGATGAGTTGGTTGCCATCTGCAAGGGCCAGGTAGCGGCCGACCCCGTGTCTGCTGACAACTTCCGTGATCCCGCCCGCATTCAAGGCCAAGTCAATCTCCGCCGCGTCCATGGCGTGAACCACGTTAATGCGCTGGCGCCCGATCAGCGGTTGGCCTTTCAGCCGCATGGCCTAACGATCATCTATGGTGACAATGGATCAGGCAAATCCGGCTATTCGCGTATTCTGAAAAAAGCTTGCCGTGCCAGGACGCCCAATCGCGAAGACATCATCCCCGACATTTACGAGGCTGTTCCCGGCATTCCCACGGCAACGATCGACTATACAATAGGCGGCGCTGAACATTCCTATGTGTGGCGGCTTGGCACTCCAGGCGATGCCGCGCTCACCGCCGTCAGCGTCTTCGACTCTCGTTGCGCCAATATCCACGTCGAGGAAACGAACGACCTCGCCTATACACCCTTCCCGCTGAAGCTGCTGGCCTCGCTCGCGCAGCTCTGCAGGTCGGTGAAGGACAAGCTCGCTGGCGAGATTTCAACGATCAAGGCTCGTACGCCGCAAGCTATCTCGGTGCCGACATGCAGCCCGACAAGCGAGGTAGGCCGTCTCCTCGCCGGCTTGGCCGCAGGTACTGATCCCGCCACGGTGGAAGCCCTAGCGACCTTGAACCAGGGCGAGTTGGATCGCCTCGCCCAGATTACCGCTGATCTCGCAGGTGATCCCGCGCGTGCCGCACGTCAGCTCGCCGCGTTGAGGACAAAGATCGATAACCAGGTCGCATCATTAGACCGCCTGTTCAGCGCCCTCGCTCCGGCAAATGCTGGAAGGCTGCGTCAGCTTGCCACAGCTAGGGAGGCGGCTCGGGAGGCGGCCATAGCGGCATCAGGAGCCCTGTTTCGGGACGAGCCCTTGCCGGCGATCGGCGGCGACGCATGGCGTGGGCTATGGGAAAGCGCTCGGACCTATTCCGAGCAGGAAGCATACCCAGGCCAGCCGTTTCCGGCGATCGAGCCGGGTGATGTGTGCGTTCTGTGCCAGCAGGAACTCGCGCCGGAGGCGGCAGATCGCCTCGGTCGCTTTGAGGCATTCGTTCGTGACGATAGCCAGCAACGTGCCGAGGCAACGCGCGTCGCGCATGAGGATGCCGTGACGACGTTCCGCAGCAGCGGGCTGAGTGGTTCGGATGCGCGCGCCATTGTCGCGACCATACGTGACGAGCTGCGCCAGGATGCTGTAGCGAACGATCTACGCCGAAACTTGGTGGAGGCTCGCTGGCGTCACCGTTGGATCGCTCGCCGCCACGCCAATCCGGCACTGGTGCTTGAGGCCCCCATCCTCGCCTATGACCGCCAAGCCATCATCAATCTCGCGGCGGAAGTTGAGGCCCGGTCCGCCGCGCTCATCGCCGAAGCAGGCTCGCCGGTCCGTGCCGCTTTGATCGCCGAGAAAGCGGAGCTTACCGATCGCCAGTGGCTGGCCGGCGTTAAGGACGACGTGCTTGCGGAGATCGCACGTCGCGGTGAGATCGCGCAGTTGGAGGTAGCGCAGCGCGCGACCACGACCAATCGTATAACGGGCAAGAGCACCGAGATCGCGCAGGCGCTCGTCACAGACGCACTTCGCGCGCAATTTGCGGTTGAGGTCGCGAGTTTTGGGATAGCGAACCTAGCCGTCGAGTTGCGCCAGCAGAACAGCGCACAAGGCATTCCCCGCTTCAAGGTGGCGCTTGTCAGGCAGCCCAGGGCCGCTGTGGGTGAGGTCTTGAGCGAAGGGGAGCATCGCTGTGTTGCTCTAGCGGCGTTCATGGCCGAGCTGGCGACCGCCGGCAATCAGTCCGGGATTGTCTTCGATGATCCGGTGTCATCGCTCGACCATATGCATCGAGAGGCTGTGGCGAAGCGTCTCATCGATGAAGCTTCGCGCCGGCAGGTGATCGTGTTAACCCATGACCTCGCTTTCCTGTTCGAGTTGGAGCGAGCCGCCCAAGAGGCGCAGCCACGTCCGCAAGTGTCGATGGGATCAGTGTCGCGGGGAGCGGACAAGGCTGGATTTTGCCGCAACGAGCCCCCTTTCAAAGCGCGCCGCGCCGTCGAAATCATGGGCGCCCTTACCCGCCAGCTCGCAAACGAACGGCGTCATTTCGAGCAAGGCGACGAGGATAATTGGCGCGTGACCGTCAAATCGATCGCCGGTGTTCTGCGCGATACGTGGGAGACCGCCGTTGAGGAAACGGTGGGGCATGTCTTGCGCCGGCTATCCTACAAGGTCAGCACGGGCGGCCTCATCAAGCTTACGGTGATTAGCCCTGCCGATTGCGAGGCCATGCGCGATGGTTTTGGACGATGCTCCGAATTGCTTCACTCATCGGCGAGAGAGTTGAATCGTCCCCTGCCCCGTCCCGAGGCCTTAGCCGCGGAGATTGACGCACTCAATCGTTGGGCGACTGACCTTCGCCAGCGTCAGGATGCAGTTAGGCTCCCCTAAAGATGACAAGAGCTTGCGGTTAGCCTGTTCAGAAAACGACCGATTGTTGAACAGGCTGAGCCGAGTGTCTTGCCACGATCAAGGCGAAGTAGCTGAGAGCTTTAGGGGAGCCTGTTAGCGGTTCACTTGCCCCGGACACGGCCAAGCCGAACTCAAGGCCTGTTCGGCCCCCGCGACCATGTGGACACTCTGAAAATAGCTGTCCCGTTCCGCCCAGCGCAGATAGGCCGCACGCAAGGCCGCACGATCATCGCGCGGCGCGCCGCACTCGGCCTTTCGCGCGACGATCATCATGTCCAGCACGCCTTGGAGATATGCTCCACACCTCTGCTCCGCGGCGCGGCAGCTCGCGAGAAGCGCGGCACCTTGCATGTCCGACTGTTTGGTTTGCGCCAGCGCCGGAGCATGAGGAGCGACCGCCCCCATCAGCGCCAAGATCATGGTTGCACGTTTCACCGTTTTCGTCCTTTCCGAACCCGGCTGGGCCGGGTGAAGGGGCGCGTCCGAGCTTAAGGTGCTGACACGCCTCAATCGCATTTTCATTCCTCGCTACCGAGCACCTGGCCTTCGGGCGTCACGAACAGCTCGACTGTCTTGCCAGCGCTGTTCCAGTTGCCCATCGGGCCGTGGTCGGGGTCGGGCGGCGATGACGGCCCGAAAAGCCGATCGCCTGATCGTCAGCTTCGTTGCAGGTTCATTTTGTCAAGGGCAGCGCGCAGGCCGCGGGCGAGCTTGGCTGCATCCTGGTTCGCCCAAAAGTGCATGAAGAACAGGCGCGGCTCGTCGTTCAGCATGTGATTGTGCAGTGCCGTAACTTCGATCCCGCTGGCGCGCAGCGCGCGCATGACCGGATCGACCTCGCTCGCTACCAGCACGAAATCGCCGGTGATCGCGGCCTTGCCGCCCCCGGTCGGCTGGAAGTTGATCGCGGTCGCGGTTCCCATCGTGGGCGGCGTGACCATACCGGCATCCATCAACCTTTCCGCGCGCGGGAAGCTGTATTGGAGGACGCCGCCATTCGGCTTGCCCTTGGCCCCCATCACGCCGTCAAGTGCGGCCGTGTTGAGATCGACGGGCGGCGAGCTGCCGGCCCCGGCTGAGGGCGGTTGCGAGTCCCTGGACGGCGCGGCGAGCGGGGTGCGGCTTTCCGCCAGCGCGGCGCGCAACGCGGTCGCGAGCTTCACCGGGTCGCCATGCCCGGCGATGTGCAGGTACATGGTGGCGGGCGCGGAGCGCAGCAGGTGATTGTGGAGCGCGGTGATCGTGAAGCCGCCGGCCAAGAGGCGGCTTATCACCGGGTTCACCTCCTCGTGCGTCAGCACCAGGTCGCCCATCACCATAGTGTCGTCACCCATCGGCTGGAACGCCGCCCAGGAGCCGAGCGCCAGTGCTGGCTTGATCGCCACGCCGTCGAGAGTGACGTGCAGGTCGGAGCGCGGGAAGCCGTAGCGATGGACACCGCCCGCCTGTTCGGTGCCCGGTCGGCCGAGCGCAGCATCGACCTTGTTCCAGTCGGGCGCGGCCCAGGCCGGGGCGGCGAGCGCGGCGAGAACGCCGGCCAGAAGGGGTTTCATCATCCAATCTCTCCTATCATCAGCGCCGGCACGGATAGGCTTCGCGCAACGCGACGGTCTCCCCGCGCTGCGCGTGCGCCGCGGTAGGAGCGATCCCGCCCGAGACGAGCAGCGCCAGCATGGTCCCGGTCAGACGTGACATCGCCCTCTCCTCGCGCGTTCGCCAACCCAAGCATGTCTATGGTTGCATGAACGATGATGCAACCGTTACACTCCAAAATCCGGATGATACAGTTATGACGAACGCCGAACCCAGCCCTTGGTTGCTGTTGATCCCGCAGCTTCCCGCCAAGCCCGCCTATTTGCGGGTGAAGGTGTGGCGGCGTTTGCAGGCGATCGGGGCCGCGCCGCTCAAGAACGCGGTCCACGCGCTCCCCAACCGCGCCGACACTCGCGCGCTGTTCGAGGATTTGCACCGCGAGATTGCCGACAATGGCGGCGAGGCGCTGATCCTAGAGGCGCGGCTGGTAGGTGGCATCGGTGACCCCGAGCTTCGCGGAACTTTCGACGCGGCGCGCGATGCCGATTACGAGGAGCTGGCGCGCGAGGCGCGGACCTTGGCGGAAGGCGAGTATGTTCCCCCCGGCGAGGTTCGCCGGTTGCGCCGCCGGCTGGACGAGATCGCCGCGATCGACTTCTTCGGCGCGCACGGGCGGCAAACGGCCGAGGCGGCGCTTGCCCCGGCGGAAGCCCGGGCGGGCCAGCACCCCGACGTGACCGGGCCGGGCGCGCCCGAGCTGGCCCAGGCCGAGCTTCGCGGGCGCACCTGGGTCACGCGCGTCCACATCCACGTCGACCGCATCGCGTCAGCGTGGTTGATCCGGCGCTTCATCGACCCGGACGCGACCTTCAAGTTCGTGGAGGGCAAGGGTTACGCCCCCGAGCCCGGCGAGCTGCGCTTCGACATGGCGGACGCCGAGTTCACGCACGAAGGCGACCGCTGCACCTTCGAGACGCTGGTGTTCCGCCGAGGGCTCGACGGCGACCCGGCGCTCGTCGCGCTGTCGGAGATCATCCACGACCTCGACATCGCCGACGACAAGTTCGGCCGGCCGGAGACGGCCGGCGTCAGCGCGCTGATCGAGGGGATATGCGCCGCCACGCCCGACGACCCCGACCGGCTCGCGCGAGGCGCGGGCGCGCTCGACGGCTTCTACGCCCACTTCACCAGGCGACGAGGAGAATGACGATGGAGGCGACCGCGACCGCGCCGATCGCAGGCCCGAGCCCGCGGGATCACGGCATCCCCTTCGGCGAAGCGCTGCGGGTCTGGGCCAAGGTTGCCGCCTTAAGCTTCGGCGGCCCGGCCGGCCAGATCGCGATGATGCACCGCGTGCTGGTCGAGGAGCGGCGATGGATCGGCGAGGAGCGGTTCCTTCACGCGCTCAACTATTGCATGTTGCTGCCCGGCCCCGAGGCGCAGCAGCTCGCCATCTACATCGGCTGGCTGCTCCACAAGACCAAGGGCGGGCTTGTCGCTGGCGCGCTGTTCGTGCTCCCCGGCCTGGTCGCGATCATGGCGCTGAGCTGGGTCTATGCGCTGTTCGGCAACGTCCCCTTTGTTGAGGCGCTGTTCTTCGGCTTGAAGGCCGCCGTGCTCGCGATCGTGCTTCAGGCCGTCGTGCGCATCGGCTCGCGCGCGCTGAAGAACAACGTCATGCGCGGGATCGCGGCGGCATCGTTCGTGGCGATCTTCTTCCTTGGCGTTCCTTTCCCGATCATCATTCTTGCGGCCGCCATCGCCGGCTTCCTTGGCGGGCGCGCACGCCACCCCGCCTTCATGGGCGGGGGCAGCCACGGTGCATCGGGCGGCAAGATCGTCCGCGATGCCGAAACCGCGCTTGGCGAGCACGTCCCCGACCACGCCCGCCCCAGCCTCGCATGGTCGCTCCGGATCAGCGGTGCGCTCCTCGCGCTGTGGCTCGCGCCGATTGCGGCGCTGCTCGCGTCAGTCGGACCGGGCAATGTGTTCACGCAGATCGCGCTGTTCTTCTCCAAGATGGCGGTGGTGACGTTCGGGGGCGCTTACGCCGTGCTCGCCTATGTCGCTCAGCAGGCCGTCGAAAACTACGGCTGGCTTCGTCCCGGCGAGATGCTGGACGGACTTGGCATGGCGGAGACGACGCCGGGGCCGCTGATCATCGTGACGCAGTTCGTCGGCTTCATGGGCGCGTTCCGGCAAGCGACCGGCTTGCCCCCGCTGCTCGCCGCCACCTTGGGGGGCTTGCTCACGACCTGGGTGACGTTCGTGCCTTGCTTCCTCTGGATCTTCCTGGGCGCGCCGTTCATCGAGAAGCTGCGCGGTAACAAGGCGCTGTCGGCCGCGCTCGCCGCCATCACCGCAGCCGTGGTCGGCGTGGTGCTCAATCTGGCGGTGTGGTTCGCGCTCCACACCCTGTTTCACCAAGTCCGCGCCCTGCCGATCGCCGGCAGGACGCTGGACGTGCCGGTGTTGTCCACCCTCGACCCGGCCGCGCTAGCGTTGACCGTCGCGGCCCTGGTCGCGATGTTCCGGTTCAAGTCGGGCGTGATCCCGACCTTAGGCGCGTGCGCTGCGGCGGGCGTCGCGCTTCGCTTGTCCGGGCTCGCTTAGAGCTGGAGCCCGAAGCGCGGCCCCACCCACGTCATCGCGAGGTAGAGCGCAACCGTGAGGAGACACCCCGAGGCGAGCGCCAGCCAGAACGGCGCGCCGCGGTTGAGCATCGCCGCAATGAGTAGGAACATCGGCAAGGACGGCAGCACGTACCAGAAGGTCGCGCCGGCATGGGCCGCCATGCGCGCCCGATCGTGCGTGTCGCGCCAGAGCCAGATCATGCCCAGCACCGAGACGAGCGGGAGCGAGGCGATCAGCGCGCCGAAACCGGGGCTGCGCTTGGCGATCTCCGACACGGCGACGATGATGACGGCCGATATGCCGGCCTTGAGAAGCAGGTAGAGCATCAGCGCACCTCGACCGTGAGGTGCGCCAGCTCGTGAACCGGCGCGAGCCGCTGGCGGACCAGCTCGCCATTCCGAACGCCGGCGACGCTGACGATCGCCGCGTGCGCTTCCGGTCCGACCTTCCAGACGTGCAGGTCGGTCACTCGGGCGTCGCCGGGAGCTTCGACCAGCTCGCGCACCTCGTCGGCGACATGCGCGTCGGTGCGATCGAGCAGGACGGCGGCCGTGTCGCGCATCAGGCTCCATGACCAGCGGGCGATGACGACCGCGCCGACGATCCCCATGACCGGGTCCATCCAGACCCAGCCGAGATACCGGCCGGCGAGCAGCGCCGCGATGGCGAGGACCGAGGTGAGCGCGTCGGCGAGGACATGAACATAGGCCGAGCGGAGGTTGTTGTCGCCGCCGTGAGAGCCGTGGGCGTGCGCATGATCGTGCCCGTGGTGATGATCGTGCCCGGGCCCGTGCCCGTGATGGTGGTGACCGCTCGAGAGCAGAAAGGCGCTGGCGATGTTCACACCTAGGCCGACGACGGCAATGATCGTGGCCTCCCCGAATGCGACCGTGATGGGCTGAAACAGGCGCAGCACCGATTCCACCCCGATCCCGAGCGCGATCAGGCCGAGCACCATGGCCGAGGCGAAACCGGCGAGGTCGCCAACCTTGCCGGTGCCGAAGCTATAGGCCGGGTTGCGCGCGTGACGCTTGGCATACGCATAAGCCGCCGCAGCGACCGAGAGCGCGCCGGCGTGCGTCGCCATGTGGAACCCGTCCGCGAGCAGCGCCATCGAGCCGGTCAGGTATCCGGCGATGATTTCGCCGACCATCATCACGGCTGTGAGTGCGACCACCCACAGGGTTCGGCGGGCGTTCTCGTCGTGCGAGCTGCCCAGGAAAACGTGATCGTGGGCAAAGCGGTCGATTTCGGAAGCGGTAGGCATCGAGCACAATCCTACTTGGCGTAACGGCGGATCACCGCCAGCAGCTCGTCGGCTCCGTGGGCGCGCTCCTCGTCCGTCAGCCCCGACCGAGCAACGTGCGCTTCCAGGTGTTCGGCGATAATTTCGTCCATCAGCCCGTTCACCGCGCCGCGGACGGCCGCGACCAAGTGCAGAACCGTCGCGCAGGAGTCGCCTGACGTGAGGCCGCGTTCGACGGCCCCGACTTGGCCGGCGATACGACGCACGCGTGCGATCAGGTCGGCGTTGGAACCGGAGAGATGAGCCATATACCCCCCTCCCCTATGCCGGGCAGATCGCAAGAACAACCCGGCGCATTACCGCTGTTCAGAAAACGGCCGTTTGATGCACACCATCGGCAGCAGCAGGAAAGCTGGCGTTTCGCGGCATTGAATTGTTCAATAACCCGTGCGAAAAACTGCGATCAGAAAACCCCTGTCGCAGGTTGAATGTTGAACATGGCTGCCACCCCCCTGCCCGGCCAGGCTGGCACACGTCGGATCGGATATGCGCGCGTGTCCACCGCCGACCAGGACCTCGCTCCGCAACTTGACGTGCTGCGCGCCAAGGGATGCGAGCCGATCTATTCGGAGCACGCATCCGGCAAGCACGCCGACCGGCCCGAGCTGGCGCAGGCGATGAAGGCCTTGCGTGCCGGCGACACGCTGGTGGTGTGGCGGCTCGACCGGCTTGGCCGATCGCTCCCGGACCTGATCGCGACAGTGAACGAGCTGGCAAGCCGCGGCATCGCGTTTGAGAGCGTCACCGAGGCGATCGACACGACCACGGCATCAGGCAAGTTGGTGTTCAATATCTTCGCCAGCCTCGCTGACTTCGAGCGCCACCTTATCGGCGAACGTACCCGTGCCGGTCTGGCGGCAGGGCGCGCCCGCGGACGCATGGGCGGGCGCCCCCCTGCCCTCACCTCCCGGCAGCTCCGCGAAGCCCGGTTGCTGTTGACCGACCCCGACGCGACCGTGACAGCCGTAGCCGAAAGGTACGGCGTGAGCCGCACGACGCTCTACAAGGGATTGCGGGAGCTGGCGGACAAGGAGGCGGCGGCATGAGGGCCGTATTCATCCGTCACGGGCAGAGCACCGGCAACGCCGGCGTGCCCTGCCATGACCTCGCATCCATCGAGCTGACCGAGCTGGGATGGCGTCAGGCGCGGGAGGTAGCGCGGGCTTGGACCGAGACGCCCAGCCTGATCGTGACCTCTCCCTATCTTCGCACCCGTCAGACGGCCGAGGCGACGATCCAGCGCTTTCCGGTCGTCCCGGTGGAGGTGTGGCCGATCGAGGAGTTTACCTATCTCCAGCCCTCCCAGTGGAACGGCACACGCAGCAGCGAGCGAATGCCCCATCTGGAGCGGTACTGGACCGACGCCGATCCCGCCTATTGCGACGGGGAGGGTGCGGAGAGCTTCGGGGCATTGCTTCGCCGTGCTGAAGCGGTGCTGGCACGGCTTGCCGCCCTGCCCTCCCCCGGCCTCGCCTATGTGTTCAGCCACGGGCAGTTCATCCAGGCGGTGCGTGCGGTCGTGACAGAAAGCACGCTGGACGATCGTGGCAAGATGCTGGGCTTCTGGCGAAAGGGTGAGCCGCCTGCGATCGGCAACGCGGAGCTGGTGCACTTCGCATTATCGGATGCAGGTTGGAGCCACGAACCACCGGGCGCGAGTCACAGCAGGGTTGTGCCATTCTGATATTGTGCATAACGTCACAGTATCAGAAATGAAGGTGTGCACACGTGCAGATTATCACACTTGCAGCGCAAAAGGGCGGAGTCGGTAAAACGACGCTGGCAGTAAATCTTGCGGTCGCCGCTCAGGCGGCCGGGATCAGGACGGCGCTGTTTGACCTTGATCCGCAGGAAAGCGCAACGGCGTGGAGCGAACGGCGTGAGGCCGAGCTGCCCCATGTGGAGCCGATCAGCGCGCGCCGGCTCGACCAAGCGATAGATGCTGCCGAAGCAAACGGGTTTGCTCTGACCATCATCGACACGCCACCGGCTGCCGGTGCGGAAGCCGCAGCCGCAGCCCAGCGCGCGGACCTCGTGGTGATCCCTTGCCGTCCCTCGCTTATCGACCTGGATGCGATCAAGCGGACTGCCCAACTCATCACCAGCACCGGGCGGGCAGGCGTTGTTGTGCTGAACGCCGCTCCCCCAACTGCGTCCACATTGCTGGACGACGCGCGGACACTTGCCGAAGCGACCGGCCTCCGGGTTGCGCGCACCGTTCTACGAGAGCGTAGCGCCTATCGTGCAGCTTGGCCCTACGGGTTGGGCGTCATCGAGCATGAGCCAAAAGGCAAGGCTGCCCAAGAGGTTGCAGCCTTGCAGAAGCACCTCCTTGATGATTTGATAAATTGCACACCTGCAAACGTGAAGGCTTGAACATGGCGAAGCGGACATCTCTGTTGGCCCCGGCAGTGGCGCCACAAACCCGTCGCGAGGCAGAGGCGGATAATTCGCCGATCGCAACTCCGGTGTCGTCGGCGAGCAGCGCCCGATCGAGCGGGAAGCGGCCAGGCAAATACCATCTCGGTGCCTATTTCGACCCGGCGGACCCCACGGCCGAGGCCTTCCGGGTCTTGGCGGCACGAACGAGGCGCAGCCATCAGGACCTTCTCGCCGAAGCGATCAGCGAACTGGTCGCCAAGTACGATGCTGATCGGCAATTTGGCCGTGCGTGATAGTGTGCACACCTGCACATCCCCAAGTGTGCAGGATGGCAGGATTGATGCTGCATGACCAAACGCCCGAACCCTAATCCTGAGTTCGACCTGTTTATCCCGCTGATGGGCGATCTTCCGCTGAAGGACCAGCGGGAGACGATGGAGCGGCCGTTCTTCTCGCTTCAGAAGCGCAAGCGGGTGAAGCCGATCGAATATAGCAGTCCGGATGGCGAAACGTGGGTGAAGATCGAGGCGATCCCGGCATATGGCATGGCGACGATATGGGACGCCGATATTCTCATATGGGCAGCCTCGACACTCAACCGGATGCGGGAGCAGGGGGTCAACGATCTTCCGCGGACGCTTAGAACCACGTCCTATGACCTGCTAAGGGCGATCAAGCGCGACACTAGCGGCCGGGCCTATCAGGAGTTGCAAGCCGCGCTCCAGCGGCTTCAGACGACCTCCATATCGACGTCTATCCGTGCGCCGAAGCGGCGCACCAAGGCCGGCTTCAATTGGCTCGACAAGTGGACGCTGGAGGTGGACCCCGACACGGATCAGCCCCGGGGCATGACAATCACCCTATCGGACTGGGTCTATGAGGGCATCATGGGAGAGCGGTCGCTGCTCACCATGCACCAGGACTATTTCCTGCTGACTGGCGGGCTAGAGCGCGCCTTGTACCGCATCGCACGCAAACATGCCGGCAACCAAAAGGGTGGGTGGACGTGCCGGGTGGAGGTGCTGCGCGACAAAACCGGCAGCGACAGCAAGCCCAAGGAGTTCAACAGGATGCTTCGCAAAGTCGTGGAGGCCGACCAGCTTCCCGATTACACTATGGAGATGGCAGCCACGGCAGACGGCAGCCCTGCCGTGTTGTTCCGCCTACGCGGCGAAGCCGAGGCACTGGCGCTGGCCGCTAGGTTGGAGGCCGAGCAAGAGCGGCGGAGCCGAGTCGAAGCCGATCGACGCCGCGCGGCCGAGGTGGACGATCTTATGGACAAGCTCGCTCGCGGGCGCTGACTATCGTGGTTTCACACACCGGGGTGCCACGAGGAAACTCATAGGCGCTCCAAGCTGGCGCTCCACACATAGTCAGGCAGCCGTATTCACAGTCTAGATCGAACTTAAATTGTCGTGGGATCACACACCGAAGCGTCGTGGGATCACACACCCTACTATCGTGGGATCACACACCGAATCACGTGGGATCACACACCGGGGGTTCCCGGAAGGCCGCAGGAAACGTGGGTTTTTTGGCCCATTTTCCAGCCTTAACCTTCTTAACGATTCCTATTTAACAGAATCTCTTAACCCACCAGCACTCCGCACCCGGATAGCTCGAAGACATTGCGGAATTGACCCTACGGGCCAATGCGCCTTTGTTTCGTGCCGGCTATCGCCGTCACAAGGGCGGCCTATCGGCCGCAGGCTTCCAGGAGAAGCAAAGCGGATCGGGCGGTGTGTGCCTGTCAGCGTTAGGCCCGGCGGACAGGGCAGGTCAGGCGATATCCCAAAGCTCACCGTTGCACCTTGCCGGTGTGTACGATCACGCCGGATCGAACAGGCGGGCGAACTCGCGCTGATCGTAATAGCGGATTTTCTTCGCCCAGAGCGGGCGTTCGCCCTGCCGCAGCTGTGGATCGGCGTGGAAAAGGGACCCCGTTAGCGGGGTGATCGGCGTCGAAAAGGGACCCCTCATCCTGGTGTTCTAGGCTGTTCGCTTGGCGGTGTGTCAGGCGGCGAGATCGGGATGCTGGTAT
>NZ_JBIEOE010000023.1:0-35873 GCF_043498045.1 Sphingomonas sp. S6 | reverse complement strand
GCGGCAATCCAGAGCCGCACCATGACGCCCTGGATTGCCGCGCTTCGCTCGCAATGACGAACTGGAAAGTTACGCCTGATTCCTGGCCCGCTTCGCCGAACCGTCACGCAGCGCCCAGCGCAGGACGGAGCCGACGCCCGCCATGCCGGCACGGATCATCGGGCGGCGGCCGGGTGGCGGCGTGAGGTCGTGGAGCGTCACGGCCCAGCGCGGCAGCAGGTCGATGCCCGCCGCCATCAACAGTTTTTGCGCGGAGGCGAGCGCAGGCACCGCCACGGGCTGTTCGAGCAGGGCGCGGGCAACCTCGCGCGTGCGATGATCGGCGCGCAGGCGCGGGCGGATCGCGACGAAATACGCGTCCACCTCGGCGCGGCTGCGCGGGACGTCGCGTGCGCCGAGCGCTTCGGCGACGCGGGCATATTCGGCCAGATAGCGGTCCTGCTCCGCCGCGGGATACTCCGGGTCGCGGTAGCGGCGGTGCGCGGCGAGGAAGCTCGCAACCTCGGCGACATGGACGAAGGTGAGCAGCTCGGGATCGTTCGCGCTATAGGGCGTGCCGTCGGGCAGCGTGCCCGCGACGGAAGCGTGGATGCGACGGACGCGGGCGATCATCCGCTCCGCCGTCTCGGTCGAGCCATAGGTCGTCGCCGAGATGAACTGCGCGGTGCGCCGCAGCCGGCCGAGCATGTCGGCACGGAAGTTCGAATGGTCCCACACGCCCGCCAGCGCGCCCGGGTGCAGCATCTGGAGCAGCAGCGCGGCGACGCCGCCCGCCATCATCGCGGTAAAGTCGCCATGCACCACCCAGGCGGCCGAGCCGGGGCCGAACAGGCCGTCGTCGCCGGGCGGGCGGGTGAGATCGACGGTGCCGTCGTCGAAGCCGACGAGCCGATGCACTTCGCGCTGGATCGCGCCGCGCAGATCGCTCATGCTGCTGTCCGTCAATCTCATGCACGTCCAACCGGTTGAGGGGTACAAAAGATGCGGCTGATCGTATCGATGATCGCAGGCCTCGCGATGACCACCGCCGTGGTGGCGCAGGAAAAGGCCGCGCCGGCAGGTAGTGCGATCGGCCGGGCGCTCGCCGATCCGGCGCGCGCCGACCAGTCGGGGGACGATGCGCGGCGCCAGGCGGCGGCGGTGCTCGCCTTTTCGGGCGTGAAGCCGGGTGACGTCGTCATCGATTATCTGCCGGGCGCCGGATATTGGACGCGCATCTTTTCCGGCATCGTCGGGCCGAAGGGCAAGGTGTATGCGCTGTGGCCGGCGGCGGGGGCGAAATATGCCGCGAAGACGCTGCCCGCCTTGCAGGCGCGCGGCCTGGCCAACGTGACCGCAGAGGTGCAGCCGACCAACCTGCCGACCGTACCGCAGTCCGTCGACCTGTTCTGGACGGTGCAGAATTATCACGACATTCCCAACAATGGCGCCGGCGAACCCGCGCTGCGCGCGTTCGACGCGGCGGTGTTCAAACTGCTGAAGAAGGGCGGCACCTATGTCGTCATCGACCATGCCGATGCGCCCGGCACCGGCCTGTCGGGCACCGCGACGCGGCACCGGATCGATCCCGCGGTGGTGCGCCAGCAGATCGAATCGACGGGCTTCCGCTATGTCGGGTCGAGCAATGTGCTCGCCAATCCGGCCGACGATCACACGAAGAACGTCTTCGATCCGGCGATCCGGGGGAAGACCGACCAGTTCGTAATGAAGTTCCGCAAGCCGTAACAGTGTCCTCGTCGTAGGCGCAGCCCGCTTACGTCTTTGGGGTCTTGGCGAACCTCTCGGTCGCTTGCGGCGTTTGGCGCTGCATCTGACCGGGAGAATGCGTGTGTCGTCACTTGCCAACAGCCTGCCCAAGACCCTGCTCGCCGGCGTTGCCGGGGGGATCGTCGCCAGCCTGGCGATGGACCTGTTCCAGAAGGGCGTCGCCGCGGTGGTCGACATGGGCGGCAGCAACGACGATCCCGCCACGGTGCAGGCGGCGGACAGCGTCAGCGAGGCGGTGACGGGCGAGCCGGTGACGCAGAAGCGCCGCGAAAGCGCGGGGGTGCTGGTGCATTACGTGACCGGCGCGGCGCTGGGCGCGGGCTATGCGCTGGCGGCGCGGGTGTGGCCGGAGACGACGGCGGGGTTCGGCACGGCGTTCGGGGTCGGCGTCGCGACGCTGCTGGACGATGTGGCGGTGCCGGCGTTCGGCTGGGGACCGTCGGCCACCGAGACGCCGCCGGCGATGCATGCCTATGGGCTGGCGAGCCACGTCGTGTTCGGCGCGACGCTGGAGGGAACGCGGCGGTTCGTCGAGGCGGTGGATTGAGGCGCTGATCCGCCCGCTTCCCTCCTGCCTCATCCGGGCAAAGGCTGGGATCGTTTGCCGCCGGGGTGTGGCACGGGCCGCTTGAGGCCCCAGCCTTCGCTGGGGCGACGGTTGTCGGGTTGATCGAACGAACGGTCGCGTGATCGCCTTGGGATCGCCGCGCCGGCGATACTGGCTATGCCATCGCCGCGCGTAGCGTTGCCCGGACGCCCGGCGTGCGGGGTTCGTATTCCACCGCGGAATGTAGGCTCTGCGCCATGGCGCGGATCAGCTTGGTGCCGAGGCCGGTGCCCTTGGGCGTCGCTTCGGCCGGCATGCCGCAGCCGTCGTCTTCCACCGCGAGCAGGAAGATGTCGTCGCCGTCGCGGCGCAACAGCACGCGGATTTCGCCGCCGACGCCATCTGGATAGGCGTATTTGCACGCGTTGGTGACGAGTTCGGTGACGATCACGCCGAGCGACACCGCCTTGTCGGTTGGCAGGCGGATCGATTCGGCGACGAGGTGCAGCGTGTTGGCGCCATCGTCGCACGACAGCGTTTCGTTGAGTTCGTCGATCAGCGACTTCAGATAGTCGTGCATGTCGACGCTTTCGACGTCGTTCGCCGAATAGAGCCGGCGGTGGACCTGCGCGATCGCGCCAATGCGCCGCTGCGTATCGTCCAGGGCGGCACGCGCGGCGGGATCGCTGAGGGCGCCCGCCTGTAGCCGCACCATCGCCGACACGAGCTGCAGCGAATTGGCGACGCGGTGGTTCACCTCGGACAGCAAGGTTTCGAGCCGCGCATTGCTGGCGCGCAAATCCTCTTCGGCGCGCGCCTTTTCCCGCGTCAGGCGGCTGCGCTCCAGAACCTGTTCGAAGCTGGCGGTGAGCAGATCGAAGAAGTCCTCGCCCACCGTCTTGACGACATAGTCCGCAGCGCCGGCCTTCAGCGCGGCGATCGCGATCCGGCCCTCGTCCGATCCGGTGACATAGACCACCGGCGGCGGCTCGGGCAGCGCCTTCAGCCGCTCGAGCGTTTCCAGCCCGTCCATTTCCGGCATGTAATGATCGACCGCGACGAGATCGAACGGCTGGCCCGCCGCCAGCATCACGCCCTCCGCGCCGCTTTCGGCGACCGTCACGCTATAGCCGCGCCGTTCGAGCGTGCGCGCCGCCAGCCGGCGCAAACCGGCGTCGTCGTCGATATACAGGACGCTGGCGGGCGCGCTGGGCGGAACCTGGGTCAGGATCAGTGTTCCTCGACCTCGGGGACCTGGATCACCGACAGGAAGAGGCCGAGCTGGCGGATCGCCTGCGCGAAGCTTTCGTAATTCACCGGCTTGGTGATGTAGACGTTGCAGCCCAGATCATAGCAGCGCTGGATTTCGACCTTGTCGTCGGTGGTGGTCAGCACGACGACGGGGGTGCGCTTCAGGGGGCTGTCCTCTGCCTTGATGCGGGCGAGGATGTCGGTGCCGCTCATGTCGGGCAGGTTGAGGTCGAGCAGTACCAGCGCCGGGCCGTTCTTCGCGGGGCCGTCGGGCGCCTCGAACAGGAAGTGCAGCGCCTGGTTGCCGTCGGTGAAATGCTTGATGTCGTTGTTGATGCCGGCGCGGCGGATGTTCTTTTCGATCAGGCGCGCGTGGCCTTCGTCATCCTCGATCATGACGATGCCGACGGATTGATGGGCGTTCATGACGCAATGTCCTGACTGGAAAAGGTGGCGGGAATGTTGAGACGGAAGGTCGATCCTTCGCCCAGCGCGCTGTCGACGTCGATCGTGCCGCCCAGGCGATAGGCCAGCGCGCGGACATGCGCCAGCCCGATCCCCTCGCCGGGCTGGTCCTGCTGGCCCGATCGGCGGAACAGATCGAAGATGCGCTGGTGATCGCGGGCATCGATGCCGCGGCCATTGTCGGCGACCGACACGATCACGCGGTCGCGGCGCTGTTCCGCCGACACGCTGATCGCGCCGGGGCGACCGGGCTGGAGGTATTTGCTCGCATTTTCGATCAGGTTCGACAGGATCTGTTCGATCGCGACGCGGTCGGTCACCACGCGCGGCATCGGCCGCACGACGGTGAGCGTGACGCCGCGATCGTCGAGGACGTGGCGGATCGACCCCTCGATCGTCTCGACCACGGCGGCGAGGTCGATCGCTTCGGGCGTGATGACGCGGCGGCCCTCGCGCGACAGTTTCAGGATGGCGTTGATCAGCCGATCCATCTTCTGCGTCGAGGTGCGGATGAAGCCGATTGCTTCGGGCAGGTCCTCACGCACCGCCAGCCGCGCATCCTCGGTGACGATATCGGGGCATTGCGCCTCCGCCTGCTCGACCAGCGTGGTGAGCGGCGGAATGACCGCGGCGAGTTCGGCGGTGAAGCCCATCACGTTGACCAGCGGCGAGCGCAGGTCGTGGCTGACGATATAGGCGAAGCGCTGGATTTCCTCGTTCGCGCGGCTGAGGTCGGCGGTGCGTTCGGTCACCGTCTCCTCGAGCCGCTCGTTGAACGAACGCAGCGAATCGCGCGAGCTGGCGAGGTCGCGCGTGTAGCGCAGCACGGTGAGCAGCGAGGCGAGCACGACGAACGCGAGGATCACCGCAGCCGCGGCGAGGATGCCGTAGAACAGGCGGACGCTGGCGCGCTGTGCGGCGTTGCGGATCTCGAGCAACCGGCGTTCTTCGCCGCTCATCCGTTCGAACAGGGTGCGGATCACCGTCAGCCGCCGGATGCTGGTTTCCCGTTCGAACGCGGCGAGCGAGTCTGCGCGACGACCGGCATCGACCAAGGCGATCGTGCGGGTGCGCTGATCGAGCAAGGCAGCGACTTCGCGTTGCAGCAGCGTGAAGCTGGCGACCTGACGCGGATTGTCGTGGGTCAGCGATTCCAGCCGGGCGAGCGCAGGCGGCAGCGCCGCGCCCCATTGGCGGTAGGCGTCGCGATAGCGCACGTCGCCGGTCAGCAGATAACCGCGACGCGAGGCTTCGCTTTGTTCGATCAGGCGCCGCGCGGTGCCGATCGCCAGTTCCACCTCATAGGTGTGGCCGACCGTTTCGGTGTGCTGCTCGCCGCGCGCGGTGGCGAGGCCGGCGGCGATGCCTGCCACGATCAGTGCGGCGAAACCCATCACCATGAAGGCGATCAGCACGCGGCCGAAGCGGCCTTCCCTGACGACGAAACGGTTGCGAATGGTGGCGATCACGGGCGCTGCCTTACGCCAGCGTTACGAACCATTCCAGAGGGGTGAGATTATACTACAGCAACAGGTCCTGCGCGCTGGCACGTCCCACGGCGCCACCGCCGCTGCGGCGGTCCATTTCGGCATTGGCGGTGAAGCGGATGTCGGGATCGCGATCGGTCAGGAAGGCCATCAGACTTTCGTGATCGAGCTCGCTCCACGCCTTGCCGCGATGCGGGCCGTAGCGGACGCGCGGGATCAGGCCCGGCGTGCGCGACCAGTCGAGACATTGCGCAAGGCCCGCCTCGTTGAGCTGGTCGCGCAGATGGTGCGCGGTGACATAGGCGTCGGGAAAGGCGCGGTGGACGGGCAGGCCGCGCTGCTGGTCGAGCCCTTCGGGGCGGCGATAATAGCGCAGCACCTGGTTGGAGAAGCTGGGGCTGTCCGGCCACAGGCGCAGCGCGCACTTCCAGGTGCAGATCCACTCCTGGCCGTGGGTCAGGCTGGGCGTGCAGAATTGCTGTTCGAAATCCGCGCGATGCGCGGCGAGCGCGACGCGGCGGGGATAGGGATCGAGCACGCGGCGCGCGACGTCGTGCCACCAGGGCGCGTCGGCGACATCCTCGTCGAGGATGTGGTGGATCGCCTGCGTGATCGGCGGGATGGCACGGCCGGGATTGACGAGGATCGACCCGCCCTCGCCCTGCAGCTCCCACCGGCCGTCGGCGCCGAGCGCGACATCCTGCCAACCGATCTCGCACACGCCATGCGCGGGCGGCGCGCTACCGGTGGTTTCAAGGTCGATGACGCGGACGATCTGGGGCTGGGGACGCATTGCTGGCTAGATGGGGGATATGGACGGATTCTGCCAGCATTTGGTGAGGAGGGGCGGCGACCGGCGCGTCTGATACGGAGGCCATTCCGGTCCGCCCCCTCCGTCACGCCTTCGGCGCGCCACCTCCCCCTGGCGGGGGAGGACTGTCGAGACGGTGAAAGTCGCTGTCGTTCGCGGGGGTGTGGGGTGTGGAAGTACGAGACGGTTCCTCACTCCACCCGTCACCCCGGACTCGTTCCGGGGTCCACCGGGCCGCAAGGGGATGGCAAGAGGCTCAAGCCACCCCCCCCTCGCCGCGGAGTGGACCCCGGAACGAGTCCGGGGTGACGGTGTGGATGCGGCGGCCCGCCGGCCACCCATCCCGCTCCCGATCAGCGATACTCGTCTTCGTCGACGTCCAGTTCGCGCACCCCGCGCTGCCTGCGGGCGCGGTCGACGAGTTTGCGGATGCCTTCGCGGCGTTCGCGGGCGGCGGGGATGTCGCGCAGGACGAACTGCATATTCTGCGTCGTGCGGTCCGATGAGGTGATGGTGATCGTCCCGATATCGGCGATCTGGTTGATGACCGAGAAATCGACGCGCACGTCCTTGATGCGGTAGAGTTCGATTTCGTCGATCGATTTCATGACGAGGCCGCGCTTCACGATCAGCCGCTGGTCGGTGATTTCATAGGCGGCGGCCATGTTTTGCAGCCAGCGTATGGCGATGATGACGATGCCCACGCCGATCGCGCAGCTGAGGATCGTCAGCCAGCCGGTGAAGCTGCCGAGCAGCCAGCGATTGGTGCTCGAGCGGAAGCTGTCGACGGCGCGTTCGGCGCTATAGGATCCCACCATGGCGACGACCCTATCGGGCACGCCTCACCTGTCAATCTGGGGTCTGCCGATCGCGGGCGACGCCGCAGGCGGCTAGGTGCGCGTCGACCTCGGCAACGAGGGCGCCGAGCTCCGCCTGCGAGCCGGCTTCGGCGCGGAGCGTCAGCATATCCTGCGTGTTCGAGGCGCGCAGCAGCCACCAGCCCGCGGGTGTCGTGACGCGGACGCCGTCGATCGCGACGACGGGCGTGCCCGTCGCCTCGACCCGCGCACGCACCGCATCGATCACCCCGGCCTTGCGCGTGGGATCGACGGCAAAGCGCAGGTCGGGCGTGCTGACGAAGGGCGGCATCGCATCGTGCAGCTGCGTGAGCGACCGGCCCGAGCGATGTACCGCGCCGATCAGCTGCACTGCGGCGTACAGCGCGTCGTCGAAACCGTACCAGTCGTGGCCGAAGAAGATGTGGCCCGACAATTCGCCCGCGATCGGCGCGGCGTGGGCGAGCATCGCCTCCTTCATCGGGCTGTGCCCGGTCGCGCCCATCACCGCGGTGCCGCCCAATTCGGCGATACGATCGAAGACGTACGCCGAGGATTTGACGTCGGCGACGACGGTAGCGCCGGGACAGGCGGCGAGGATGGGCTCGATCAGCAGGCCGAGCAGCTGGTCGCCCCACAACACGCGGCCCTTGCCGTCGACCGCGCCGATCCGGTCGCCGTCGCCATCGAAGGCGATGCCGAAGTCGAGGCCTTTGCCCAGCACCAGCGCCTTGAGGTCGGCGAGATTGGCTTCCTCGGTCGGGTCGGGATGATGATTGGGGAAGCGGCCGTCGACGGTTGTGTGGAGCAGGTGATGCTCACCGGGCAGCTGCGCGACGAGCCGCTCCACCGCGGGGCCCGCGGCGCCGTTGCCGCAATCCCAGCCGATGCGGAACGCACCGCCGGCATAACCCGCGAGCAGGCGCGCGACATAAGCGGGCAGGACGTCGTGGTGGGTGACGCTGCCGGTGCCCTCGCTCCATGCCCCGGTGGCGGCGAGGCGGGCGAGATCGACCACGTCGGCGCCGTAGAAGGAGCGGTGGCCGAGCACCATCTTGAAGCCATTGTCGTCGCGCGGATTATGGCTGCCCGTCACATGGATGCCGGCGTCGACGCCCAGCGTCGCTTCGGCGAAATACAGCATCGGCGTGGGGCCGAGGCCGATGCGGACGACGTCCACGCCGCCCGCGACGAGGCCGGCGACCAGCGCGGTTTCGAGGTCGGGCGAGGACAGGCGCCCGTCGCGCCCCACCGCCACGCATGTGCCGCCCGCGGCGCGGACGCGGGTGGCGAAGCTGCGGCCGATCGCGGTCGCGTCGGCGGGGGCGAGATTGCGCCCGACGGTGCCGCGAATGTCATATTCCCGCAGGATCGCGGGCGAGAGGACGTGACTCATGCGGGGCGGCGCAGGCCCTCGATCAGCAGGTCACGCGCCGCGTTGATCTCGCGCGTCGCCGATTCCGATCCCCCGCGATCGGGGTGGAATTCGGCGAGCAGGCGGCGGTGCGCGGCGCGAATTTCGGCCTCGTCCGCCTCTGCCGCGACGCCCAGGATACGGCGCGCGCGCTGCTGCGGGCTGACCGCGGTGCGCTTCGGCTTGCGCCCCAGATAGTGCCATGCGAGCCAGATCAGCCCGATGACGATCAGCCATTTCATGCGGCGATATCGGGGGTCGGCTCGGCGGCCTGGGAATCGGACGGCTGCGAGTCGGATGGCTGGGAGTCGGATGGTTGGGCGGGTTCGGGCAGTTGCAGCGCCGCCATCATCTCGCGCAATTCCTGCCGCGAGGCGACATGGCCCAGGCCCATCGCGCCGAATTCCTTGGCGTCGATCATGGTGAGGCCGGTGGGGAACAGCTCGCGATAGATGACGCGCTCGCCCAGGCCCGGAATGATGCGGAAGCCGACACGCTTCGACAGCTGGGTCAGCGCATCCGACACGCGGCGCATGTTGCGCGCCTCGATATGCTGCAGGCGGTTGCGCAGCACGACCCAGTCGATCTGCGTCCCATCGGCGCGGGCACGCTGCTTGCGCGCGTCCCAGATCAGCTCCGAATAGAAGCTGGGCTTGGTGACGTTGAAGGTTTCGGGATCGACCTGGCCGATCAGGTCAAAATCGACGAAGCTGTCGTTCATCGGCGTGACCAGCGTGTTCGACAGCGCCGCCGCGGTACGCGCGAAATAATCGTCGCGACCGGGGGTGTCGACGATCAGGAAGTCGGCGCCTTCGGACAGGCGATGCCACTTTTCCTCGAACACGTCCTCGTTCGTGCCGTCATGCGTGTCGTGGACAGGCATGGGCAAGGCGCTGCCCTTGCGCTGCATCGTGGCGGCGCGATTGTCGAGGTAGCGGCCGACGGTGCGCTGGCGATGATCGAGGTCGAAGCAGGCGACCTTCGCACCCTTCGCGGCGAGCGCGATGGCGACGTGGACCGCCGTCGTCGACTTGCCGGTGCCGCCCTTTTCATTGGCGAAGACGATGACATGAGGCCCTGCGGGCACGGCTTTTTCCCCAAATCCATTCTTCCGGGTTGCCCGGTTGCTGCCCTCTTCATAGAAGCCGCGCGCTCATTGTTCGAGGGGGTAAACGGTGCAGACAGTTCGAGACCTGGCAGGCTTGCGCGACGCGGTCGCCGCATTCCGCGCCGAAGGGGCGACCATCGCGCTGGTGCCGACGATGGGTGCGCTGCACGCGGGCCATATGGCGCTGATCGAAGCGGCGCGGCGCCCGGGCACGAAGGTGATCGCGTCGATCTTCGTCAACCCCAAGCAATTCGGCCCGACCGAAGACCTCGCCCGTTATCCCCGGCGCGAGGCGGCGGATGCGCGGCTGCTTGCCGAACACGGCTGCGACCTGTTGTGGGCGCCGCCGGTCGAGGTGATGTACCCCGAAGGCTTTGCGACCAACGTCAGCGTCACCGGCGTCAGCGAAGGGCTGGATGGCGCGGCGCGGCCGGGGCATTTCGATGGCGTCGCGACGGTCGTCACCAAGCTGTTCAACCAGACGCGTGCCGACACCGCCTATTTCGGCGAGAAGGATTTCCAGCAGCTCGCCGTGATCCGCCGCTTCGTCGCGGACCTCGACATGGCCATCGAGATCGTTGGCGTGCCGACGCAGCGGGACGACGACGGTCTCGCGCTGTCGTCGCGCAACATCTACCTCGACGAGGAACAGCGGGCGAAGGCGGTCGCGCTGCCGCGGGCGCTGGGCGTCGCGGCGCGCAGCATCGCGCGCGGCGATGATCCCGAAGGCGCGCTGGCGGAGGCGCGCGGCGCGCTGGTCGCGGCGGGGTTCGAGGTGGATTATGTCGCGCTGGCGGATGCCGAAACGCTGGCCGAATCGCCGGCGGCAGACCGGCCGCGGCGGCTGCTCGCGGCGGCGCGGATGGGGACGACGCGGCTGATCGACAATGTGGCGGTCGAGGCAACGCCCTGACGAACATGGTATTTTTCGCGTTAACCATTTCGTAGCGATCGACGCGCCATGGTGGCCTCATGAAAGATAGGGGCGATCCATGGCTAACAGTCTCAAGAGTGCGCAGTTTCTCCTAGAAAGCCGGATCGCCGACGCGATGCGCGGCCGGCCCGAGGCATTGTTCGACCTCGGCGTGTGCTATCAGACCGGGACCGCGGGGGCGGGGATCGATCTGATCGAGGCGCACAAATGGTTCAATCTGGCCGCGGTCGCGGGCCTTGCCGATGCCGCCGATGCGCGCGCCGACGTGGCCGAGGACATGACGGCGCGCGAGATCGCCGAAGCGCAGCGCCAGGCGCGCGCGTGGCTGATGATGACGCAGCGCCGGGCAGCGTAGGCGACTCGATACGGCCTCGTGTCCGTCATCCCGGCGCAGGCCGGGATCCATGGACACCCCGCCGCCGAAGGTTCGCGCACCACAGCCGTCCCGCCACCCTGGATCCCGGCGTCCGCCGGGATGACGAGGGGGGCGTGCCGTTCCCATCCCACTACCGTCATTCCCGCAAAGGCGGGAATCCAGAACCTCTGACCTTTCGGCAAGAGGCGCGACGGCAGCGCGTCTGGAGTCCCGCATTTGCGGGAATGACGAACGTGTGGATCAGTCCGCCTTCTTCTTCGCCGGCGCCTTTTTCGCGGCCGGCTTCTTGGCGGCCGCATCCTTGGCTGCGGGCTTCTTCGCCGCGGCCTTTTTGGCCGGCGCCTTCTTCTTTTTCGCCGGGGCCGCCGCCGCGCGGGCGTCGATTAGCGAGGCGGCTTCCTCCAGCGTCAACGCCTCGGGCGTAATCGATTTGGGGAGCGTCGCGTTCGTCTCGCCGTCGGTGACATAGGGGCCGTAGCGCCCTTCCATCAGCTTGATCTCCGCCTCGGTGCGCGGGTGCTTGCCGAGTTCCTTGAGCGGCGCGCGTGCCGCGCCACGTGCCGGACGGCCACCGCCGGCCGCCGCTTCGGCAAGCTTGACCACCGCGGCGTTCATCCCCGTTTCGAACACGTCGGCGGTCGATTGCAGCCGTGCGTACTTGCCGCCGTGCGCCAGATAGGGGCCATAGCGGCCGATCGAGGCGGTGATCGGCTCGCCCGTCTCCGGGTGATTGCCGATCGTGCGCGGCAGGCTGAGCAGCTTCAACGCCCATTCCAGGTCGAGCTCGCCCGGCAGATCCTTGGGGATCGAGGCGCGCTTGGCGTCCTTGCCTTCGCCCAGCTGGATATAGGGGCCGAACCGCCCCGACTTGCGCTCGACTTCCAGCCCCGTGACGGGGTCCTTGCCCAGGCCCTCGGGGCCGCTGTCCTCACCCGCTTCGGCACCGGCCTGGGCGAAGCGGCGGGTGTATTTGCACTCCGGATAGTTGGAGCAGGCGATGAACGCGCCGAACCGGCCGCCGCGCAGCGCGAGCTTGCCCGCCTCGCACTTCGGGCACAGGCGCGGGTCGCTGCCGTCCGCCTTGTCGGGGAACAGATAGGGCGCGAGGAACTGGTCGAGCTCCGCGGTAATCGCCGACGGCTGCTGCTCCATCACCTCGCTGGTGCGCGGCTTGAAGTCACGCCAGAACGCTTCCAGCACCGCCTGCCATTGCGCGCGGCCGCCGGACACGTCGTCTAGCTCTTCCTCCAGCTCGGCGGTGTAATCGAAGCCAACGTACTTTTCGAAAAAGCGCTCGAGGAACGCCGTGACGAGCCGCCCCGATTCCTCGGCGAAGAAGCGGTTCTTCTCGACGCGGACGTAATTGCGGTCCTTCAGCGTCTTGATGATCGAGGCATAGGTCGACGGACGGCCGATGCCGAGCTCTTCCATCCGCTTGACGAGGCTCGCTTCGGAGAAGCGCGGCGGCGGCTGGGTGAAATGCTGCTCGGCGAGCACGTCCTTCTTCGCGGGCGCATCGCCGTCGCGCAGGCGCGGCAGGCGGCGCGCCTCTTCATCCTGGCTGTCGTCCTGGCCTTCCTCGTACAGCGCGAGGAAGCCGGGGAACAGCACGACCTGCCCGGTCGCGCGCAGCACGTTGCGACCCGTGCCGTCCGCCATCTCGACGGTGGTGCGCTCCATGCGTGCCGAGGCCATTTGGCTGGCGAGCGCGCGCTTCCAGATCAGGTCGTACAGGCGCGCATGATCGCCGCCGCCGACGCGGTCCTTGCTGAAATCGGTCGGGCGGATCGCCTCGTGCGCTTCCTGCGCGTTCTTCGCCTTGGTCTGATACTGGCGCGGGGAATCGGGGACGTAGCCGCCGTCGTAACGCTCGGCGATCGCCTTGCGCGCGGCCGAAATGGCGCTGCCGTCCATCTGCACGCCGTCGGTCCGCATGTAGGTGATCGCGCCATCCTCATACAGTCCCTGCGCGATCCGCATCGTATGGTCGGCGGAGAAACCCAGCTTGCGCGCCGCCTCCTGCTGCAACGTCGAGGTGGTAAAGGGCGGCGGCGGGTTGCGCGTCGCCGGCTTGGTCTCGACCGACTGGACCGAGAAGCGCCCTGCCTCGACCGCGGCCTTCGCCTTCTGCGCGTCGCCTTCGTTGCCGATCGACAGGCGGTCGAGCTTCTTGCCGTCCCACTGGACCAGGCGCGCGGTGAACGGCGTGCCGTCCTGCTCCATGCTGGCGGTGACCGACCAATATTCCTGCGCGCGGAACGCCTCGATCTCGCGCTCGCGGTCGACGATCAGGCGCAGCGCGACCGACTGGACGCGGCCCGCCGACTTGGCGCCGGGCAGCTTGCGCCACAGCACCGGCGAAAGTGTGAAGCCGACGAGATAGTCGAGCGCGCGGCGGGCGCGATAGGCGTCGATCAGGTCGGTATCGAGCTCGCGCGGATTCTGCATGGCGGTCGTCACCGCCGCCTTGGTGATCGCGTTGAAGGTAACGCGCTGCACGTCCTTGGGCAGCGCCTTGCGCCCCTTCAGCACCTCCTGCACGTGCCAGCTGATCGCCTCGCCCTCGCGATCGGGGTCGGTCGCGAGGATCAGGCGGTCGGCGGTCTTCGACAGATCGGCGATGGCTTTCAGCTGCTTCGTCTTGTCGGCGTAATTCTCCCACTCCATCGCGAAGCCCTCGTCCGGGTTCACCGACCCGTCCTTCGCCGGCAGATCGCGGACGTGGCCGTAGGAGGCGAGCACCCGGTAATCCGAGCCGAGGTATTTTTCGATGGTCTTCGCTTTGGCGGGCGATTCGACGATGACGAGCTGCATGGCGGCGATTACGGTCCTTACGTGTACGCGCGAGGGTGGAAAGCCGCCGGGGCGACTGTCAACAGGGGGATGACACCGATGTGGGGATCGACGGGCGTCGAGGACAAGTCGTGAGCGATACGGGCATGAGCAGCGCGGGCGTCGACCATCGCCGCGCGCACCGAGCGCGCGTGCAGCTGGAACGGATGACCTTCTTTTCGGACGCGATCTTCGCGATCGCGATGACGCTGCTGGTGGTCGAGGTGAAGCTGCCAGCACTGCATCATGCGACGGGGCCGGAACTGGGGCAGGCGCTATGGGCGCTGCTGCCCAATTATGTCGGCTTCCTCGTCAGCTTTCTGGTGCTGGGGCGGTTCTGGATCATCCATCACGACGTGATGGGGTTGCTCCGCGCCGCGACGCCGCGGCTGGTGATGGCGAACCTGATGCTGCTGCTCGGCGTCGCGTTCATGCCGTTCCCGACCGCGATCATCAGCGAATATGTGAATTTGCGCGTCGGCATCGGTTTCTACACCGGCTGGCTGATCCTGTTGGGGCTGCTCAACCGCCACCTGATCCGCGTGATCGCGCGGTCGCCGGAGCTGCTGGACGACGACATCGGGGCGCATGAGATCACGCCGCTGCTGCATCGCAGCTGGATCCCCGTGATGATCGGCGTCTGCGCCTTCGCCGCGGGCATGGTGACCTGGGTCGCGGCCCTGGTGGTGCTGGTGGTGGTAAGCCCGATCATCAGCATCGTCGTCGGCCGCTGGGCGGCACGGGCGGGCGGCTGAACCGAAGCTGGCGGTCTGTCCGCTAGCGGGCGAGCAGGCGCCGTTCGAGCACCGTTGCCATGTCGCGCCGCCCGTCCGCGATCACGACCACGAAGACGGTCGTCTCGATCGTCCGATAGATGATCCGATAGGGTGCGCTGACGATCTGGCGATACTCGCGCATGCCGATCGTCTGAAGTTCGGGCGGCACGGAGCCGCGATCCGGAAAGCGGCGCAGCGCGTCGATTCGCCCGATCAGCGTGTCGAGCAACGCGTCCGCCGCGGCCTGTCCGCCATGCGTCAGACGATAGCCATGGATGTGCCGCAGATCCTGTTCCGCACCGCGCGTCAGGCGGACGGCAAAGGGCGCCGTCATCGCGATCAGCCGGCGCGGATCGCGGCGGCGACATCCTCCAGCGCGCGGGTATCGCCGTGTTCGATGTCGATCGTTCCGAGCGCCAGCAGCTTGAGCAGCGCCAGCGTCTCCCGCGTTTCGTCATAGGACGCAACGTCCTGAAGGACTGCCTTCACCTCACCGTTCTGCGTGATCGCAAGAGGTTCGCGGGTTGCGGCGAGTTCCGTCAACACGTCGGCCGCGTGGGCCTTGACGTAGCTGATCGGTTTGACCCGTTCCGCAAAGCCCATACTCGCCTCCAAACCAAATACAGACCGAATATGGTTCGCCTCGATCTAGAAGGCAAGGCTCACCCGTCCGCCGGCGTGGCGTTCCAGCCGGCCGGCGAGTTCCAGTTCGAGCAATACGGTCTGGAGGATCGCGGGGGCGATGCCGCTCTGGCGGATCAGTTCGTCGACGGTGACCGGCACGGGCCCGAGCAGAGCGGTCACGCGGCGGCGGTCGGTGTCGTCGGCGTCTGCGGGGGGCGGGCCGCCATAGCTGGCCGTGGGCGCGCGGACGCTGCGCGGGTCGATAGGGCGCAATTGTTCGAGGACGTCGGCGGCCGTCTGGATCAGCGTGGCGCCGTCGCGGATCAGCAGGTTGCAGCCTTGGGCGCGCGGATCGAGCGGGCTGCCGGGGACGGCCATGACCTCGCGGCCCGCTTCGCCCGCCAGCCGCGCGGTGATGAGCGAGCCGGAACGGGGCGCGGCCTCCACCACCACCGTGCCGAGCGACAGGCCGGCGATGATGCGGTTGCGCGAGGGGAAGTTGCGGGCGAGCGGCTGCGTGCCGGGCGGCTGTTCGGCGACCAGCAGCGCGCCGGCTGCGACTTCTTCCTGCACGTCGCGATTTTCGGGTGGGAAGGTGACGTCGATACCGCTGGCGATGACGCCGATCGTATTCGGCATCGCTCCGACATGCGCGGCGGTGTCGATGCCACGGGCAAGGCCGGAGACGACGGTCGCCCCTTCGGCTGCCAGATCGTGTGCGAGGCTGCGGGCGAAGCGGCAGGCGGCGGCCGAGGCATTGCGCGCGCCGACGATCGCGACGCAGAGGCGGCTGGCAAGCGACAGGTCACCGCGGACGATCAGCGCGGGCGGCGCGGTGTCGATCTCGGCGAGCAGCGGCGGATAGTCGGCATCGTCGAGGAAGACGTAGCGCGCGCCAAGTCTAGCCGTCGTCGCCAGCTCACGCTCGACCAGTCCCGCGTCGGCGAAGCAGGGCGCGGCACCGCCGCCGCGCCGGGCGAGCGTCGGCAGCATGTCGAGCGCGGCTTCGGGCGTCCCGAACCGGGCGATCAACTGGCGATAGGTAACGGGGCCGATCCCCGCGGTCCGGATCAGGCGAAGGCGCGCGAGATCGCGCTCGGCCACGCTCAGTCGTCCTGTGGGCCGTCCGCCGCGGCGCGCTTGCCGCCGCCGATGCGCGGTTCGGTGCCGTTGGCGATCCGCTCGATATTCTCGCGATGCTTCCACAGCACGATCGCGGCGAGCGCAAGCAGCAGCATGACGAGATCGAACCGGCCGAAGATCGCACCGCTGACCGGCGCGCTGACCGCCGCGGCCATGCCTGCGACCGACGAGATGCGTACCGTGGCGAGCAGTCCCAGCCAGACGACGGCATAGACCAGCCCCATCGGCCAGTGCAGCGCGAGCACGATGCCCATCAGCGTCGCAACGCCCTTGCCACCGCGGAAGCGCAGCCAGACGGGGTAGCAATGGCCGACGAAGGCGGCGGCGGCGGCGACCATCTGTTCGCCCGGAAAGAGCCAGCTGACGAGCCAGACGGCGGCGGCGCCCTTCAGCAGGTCGAGCAGCAGCGTCGCCGCGGCAAGGCCCTTGCGCCCGGTCCGCAGCACGTTGGTCGCGCCGATATTGCCCGATCCGATGGCGCGCAGGTCGCCCGCGCCGCCAAGCCGCGTCAGGATCACGCCGAACGGGATCGAGCCCAGCAGATAGCCGAGCACCAGCGCCGCGGTCGGTGCCATCCAGAGGATTTCTGTCTGCAAGTGTGCCCCTTCGTGCCTGGCCCCACCATAGCGGCATCGGACCGGCTTGGCCAAGGGGGGCGGACTTGCGGCGGGCGGCGCGGTGGCTATGCACGCGGTCGATGGATATGCGACCGATCCTGTTCTTCGATTCCGGTGTCGGCGGCCTGTCGGTGGTCGCGCCGACTCAAGGACTGCTGCCGTTCGCGCCGATCGTCTATGCGGCCGATTCGGCGGGCTTTCCTTATGGCACCAAGACGGAAGGCGAGATTGCGGCACGCGTGCCGGCGCTGCTCGGGCGACTGGTCGAACGCTATCGCCCCCGGCTGGTGGTGATCGCGTGCAACACCGCCTCGACGATCGCGCTGCCGGTGGTGCGCACGGCGCTCGACGTGCCGGTGGTGGGGACGGTGCCCGCTATCAAGCCGGCGGCCGCCATGAGCGTCACGCGCGTCATCGGCGTGCTGGGGACGCAGGCGACGGTGCGGCAGGCCTATGTCGACGATCTGGCGGCGCGCTTTGCCGGCGACTGCACGGTGCTGCGCCACGGATCGGCAGCGCTGGTCGAGCTGGCGGAGGAAACGCTGGCCGGGAAGGCGCCGGCGACGGAGCGGTTCGCGGCGGCGCTCGCCGGGTTGATCGAGCAGCCGGGGGGCGATCGGATCGATGTGATCGTCAACGCCTGCACGCATTTCCCGCTGGTCGAGGCGCAGCTGGCGGCGGTGGCGCCGGCGGGGGTGCGCTTCATCGATGGCGGGCCGGGAATCGCGCGGCGGATCGCATCGCTGACCGACGGGCAGGCTTGGCCGGCGGAGGCGCCGGTGCATCGCGCGGTGTTCACGCGACTGGGAGAGACGGAGCGGGCGCTGGAACCGGCGCTGGCGCGGTACGGAATCGGGGTGGTGGAGGCGTTGTAAGGCTTCACGCTCACCCCGCTCGCTCCGTCACCCCGGACTCGTTCCGGGGTCCACCGGGCCGCGGAGGGATGCTTCGAGCTTCCAGCCATCCCCCTCGCAGCGGAGTGGACCCCGGAACGAGTCCGGGGTGACGGGGGGTGGGAAGCGACGTTCCGCTGCGGTCGGGTGGGACAAAATGCCCAACCCTTCGATCACCCTGACCTGTTTTATCCGCTGGCAACACTGCCGCACGCGCGATACACGAGCATCCCATGAACAGCGACGGCACGGACACGCGCGTGGACTATTCGCGCGTTTTCACCCAGGCGATCGACCGCCTTCATGCCGAGGGACGCTATCGCGTCTTCATCGACATCCTCCGCAACAAGGGGATGTTCCCCAATGCGCGCTGTTTCGCGGGGCATAATGGCCCCAAGCCGATCACAGTCTGGTGTTCGAACGACTATCTGGCGATGGGCCAGCATCCCGACGTGATCGCCGCGATGGAAGAGGCGCTGCACGACGTCGGTGCCGGATCGGGCGGCACGCGCAACATCGGCGGCAACACGCACTATCATGTCGATCTGGAAGGCGAACTCGCCGACCTGCACGGCAAGGAAGGCGCATTGCTGTTCACCAGCGGCTATGTGTCGAACGAGGCGACGCTGTCGACGCTCGCCAAGATCCTGCCGGGCTGCGTGATCTTTTCGGACGAGCTGAACCACGCCTCGATGATCGCCGGCATCCGCAATGCCGGGTGCGAGAAGCGCATCTTCCGCCACAACGACCTCGCGCATCTCGAGGAACTGCTCGCCGCCGAGGACCCGGCGGTGCCGAAGCTGATCGCGTTCGAGAGCGTCTATTCGATGGAAGCCGACATCGCGCCGATCGCCGCGATCTGCGACCTCGCCGACAAATACAATGCGCTGACCTATCTCGACGAAGTCCATGCGGTCGGCATGTACGGCGCGCGCGGCGGCGGCATTTCCGAACAGGAAGGCGTCGCGCACCGGCTGACGATCATCGAGGGTACGCTGGGCAAGGCGTTCGGCGTGATGGGCGGCTATATCGCCGCCGACCAGACGATCATCGACGTGATCCGCTCCTACGCGCCGGGCTTCATCTTCACCACCAGCCTGTCGCCGGTGCTGGTCGCGGGCGTGCTGGCGAGCGTGCGGCACCTGAAGGCCTCCAGCGTCGAGCGCGAAGGCCAGCAGGCGTCGGCAGCGCTGCTCAAGACGATGCTGAGCGAGGCCGGTTTGCCGGTGATGCTGGGCGACACGCATATCGTGCCGGTGCTGGTCGGCGATCCGGTAAAGGCGAAGCGGATCAGCGACATCCTGCTCGCCGAATATGGCGTCTACGTGCAGCCGATCAATTATCCCACCGTGCCGCGCGGCACCGAGCGGCTGCGCTTCACGCCGGGCCCGAGCCACACGCCCGAGATGATGCGCGAGCTGACCGACGCGCTGGTCGAAATCTGGAGCCGGCTGGAACTGCGCAAGGCCGCCTGAGGGGCTGTCTCGATAATCCCGTCGTCCTTGCGGAGGCGGGGGCATCTCTCTCGCGTCGTCCTCAATCGCGCAAAGATTCCAGTCTTCGCTGGGACGGCGCAGGCTTCGACGTTCAGGCCGCCAACGCCCCGCACAATGCGCCGATCGCGATGGTCAGGCTGCCCAGCCCCAGCGACAAGGGAACACGCAGCGCCATCCAGCCGCTGGGCGTGATCCCTTGCTCGGTCAGCCGGCGATCGACCAGCAGCGTCAGCAGCACGGCGACGCCCAACAGGACGAGCGCCAGCGACAGCGAGATAACCCCGCCCACCGACAGCAGGATCAGGCACGCCGCGACGATCGAGGGCGCGACCGCGAGGCAGGCGATCTCGCCCTGCCGGACCCCGGCGCACATCGCGAATCCCCACCAGATCCCACCCAGGAAACTCAGAATCAGCGCGGCATAGCCGAACGCGAACATGCCACCCGTCTGCGTCGTCTGGTCGAAGGCGCAAGTGGCCGCGGCGGACACCTGCGGCAGCAGCCCGGCATAACCGAGGATCATCGCCGATTCGCCGACGGCGCCGGTGATGCTCGGGCTGCCGGCGTCGGTTCCGATCGCCCCGGTGGTGGTGGTGGATCCGCGCTCAGGCATCGGATCGCCAGCCGGATCGCAGGCGGGGCAGGCAGCTGGGGTGGGCGCGATCTTGATCCATGTTTCCCCAAGCGCGCGACCGGCGCGCGCGTTCCCAAGCGCCATCGTCTCCCGATGCCTTTCCCCGCATCGGCTGTGGCATTTGCGTGACGGTGGCGCTAAGGCGCCGCGCATCGCTTCCTCATCACAGCCGGGACGCCGCTTCGCCTTGCGCATCGCCTTCGCCTCCGATCACGCCGCCGTCGCGCTGAAGGCGCTGCTGGTGGAGCACGCCGCCACGCTGGGTCACGAGACCGTCGATCTGGGGCCGGACACCGACGCGCGCGTCGACTATCCCGATTACGGCTACAAGCTGGCCGATGCGGTCGCGCACGGCGAGGCTGCGTTCGGCGTGGCGCTGTGCGGATCGGGGATCGGCATTTCGATCGCGGTCAATCGCAATCCGGCGTGCCGTTGTGCGCTGGTCACCGAACCGCTCGCCGCGTCGCTCGCGCGCAACCACAACGACGCCAACGTCATCGCGATGGGCGCCCGGCTGATCGGGCCGGACCTTGCGAAGGCGTGCCTCGAAGCCTTTCTCGCCGCTCCGTTCGAGGGCGGCCGTCACCAGGCCCGTGTCGACAAACTGTCGCAAAAGGATTGATCCGATGAGCACCCAGCCCAACGCCATGAGCGATATCCGGTCCGACGGCTTCTTCAGCCAGACCCTCGCCGATGCCGATCCCGCGGTCTTCGCCGGCATTTCGCACGAACTGACCCGCGAACAGACGCAGATCGAGCTGATCGCGTCGGAAAACATCGTGTCGAAGGCGGTGCTGGAAGCGCAGGGGTCGGTCTTCACCAACAAATATGCCGAAGGCTATCCGGGCAAGCGCTATTATCAGGGCTGCGCGCCGTCGGACGAGGTCGAGAGCCTCGCGATCGAGCGCGCCAAGCAGATCTTCGGCTGCGGCTTCGTCAACGTGCAGCCGCATTCGGGCGCGCAGGCGAACGGCGCAGTGATGCTGGCGCTGGTCAAGCCGGGCGAGACGATCCTGGGCATGAGCCTGGATGCCGGCGGTCACCTGACGCACGGCGCAAAGGCGGCGATGAGCGGCAAGTGGTTCAATGCGGTCCAGTATGGCGTCGATCCCGACACGCACCTGATCGACTATGACGCCGTCGAGGCCCTGGCGGTCGAGCACCAGCCCAAGCTCATCATCGCGGGCGGTTCGGCCTATCCGCGCGTCATCGACTTCGCCCGCTTCCGTGCCATCGCGGACAAGGTCGGCGCGTACTTCATGGTCGACATGGCGCACTTCGCCGGCATCGTCGCCGCCGGGCTGCACCCGACCCCGTTCGGCCATGCGCATGTCGTCACCACGACGACGCACAAGACGCTGCGCGGCCCCCGCGGCGGCATGATCATGACCGACGACGAGGCACTGGCGAAGAAGATCAACTCGGCAGTCTTCCCGGGGCTGCAGGGCGGCCCGTTGATGCACGTCATCGCCGCCAAGGCGGTCGCGTTCGGCGAGGCGCTGCGCCCCGACTACAAGAGCTACATCGCCGCGGTGGTCGAGAACGCCAAGGTGCTCGCCGCCACGCTGAAGGAGCGCGGCGCCGACGTGATCGCGGGCGGCACCGACACGCACCTGGCGCTCATCGACCTGCGCCCGCTCGGCATCACCGGCAAGGACGCGGACGAGGCGCTGGAGCGTGCGGGCATCACCTGCAACAAGAACGGCATCCCCAACGATCCGCTGCCGCCGATGAAGACCAGCGGCATCCGCGTCGGTTCGCCCGCCGGCACCACGCGCGGCTTCGGCCCGGCGGAGTTCCGCGAGATCGGCAACATGGTCGCCGACGTGCTGGACGGTCTTGCAAAGAAGGGCGAACACGGGGACCCCGACGTCGAGGCAAACGTTCGGGATCGTGTGCGTGACCTGTGCGCGCGCTTCCCCATCTACGAAGGATAACAGATGTCGAAGATCGACGAGGTGCAGAGCACCGTGAAGAACACGCCCGGCCTGGGCAAGAAGATGGCCAAGTATGGCGCGATCGGCGCCGTGGTGGCGATCCCCGTGCCGTTCGTCGGCCCGGTGCTGGGCGCGTTGGTTGGCGCGGGCGTTGCCTATGCCCGCCGCAACAAGATCTGAGGACGCGTACGACCATTTATGCGTTGCCCGTTCTGCGGCCATGAAGACAGCCAGGTAAAGGACAGCCGCCCCACCGAAGACGGGGCGGCGATCCGGCGCCGGCGCCAGTGCGAAGGGTGCGCCGCGCGTTTCACGACGTTCGAGCGCATCCAGCTGCGCGACCTGTGGGTCGTGAAAAGCGCGGGCGACGGCGGATCGCGCCGTGAGCCGTTCGAACGCGAGAAGCTGCAACGTTCGATAGCCATCGCGACGCGCAAGCGCCCGATCGAACCGGTGCGCATCGAAAAGCTGATCAGCGGCATCCAGCGCCAGTTGGAAACGCTGGGCGACAGCGAAGTATCGTCGAAGCGGATCGGCGAACTGGTGATGGAGGGGCTGAAGGGCCTCGATTCGGTCGCCTATATCCGCTTCGCCAGCGTCTATCGCGACTTCAGCGAGGCGCGCGATTTCGAGGAGTTCGCCGGCTCCGTGGAACAGGCGGGGCGCGAAGCATGAGCGAGACCAATCCCCCCGCAATCGTTCTGGTGCGGCCGCAGCTTGGCGAGAATATCGGCAAGGCCGCGCGCGCGATGCTCAATTTCGGGCTGACCGACATGCGCCTCGTCGCGCCGCGCGACGGCTGGCCCAACCCCAAGGCGGGGCCGGCGGCGAGCGGCGCGGACCTCGTGCTGGAACGCGCCCGCGTCTACGACACGGTTCAGGACGCGATCGCCGATTGCGCGCACGTCTATGCGACGACCGTCCGCAAGCGCGGCATCACCAAGCCGGTGGTGACGCCCGAAGTCGCCGCCAAGGCGATCCACGACGCGGGCGAACGCTCGGCCATCCTGTTCGGGCCGGAACGGTCGGGGCTGGAAACCGACGACGTCGCGCTCGCCCGCACGATCATCACCGTGCCGATCAACCCCGAATTCGGCAGCCTCAACCTCGCCCAGGCGGTGATCCTGGTGGCGTACGAATGGTCGAAGGGCGTCAGCCTCGCGCAGCCGTCGCTGACCGAGATCGACGCTCCGGCACCGCAGACCGAACTGGACGGCATGATCGCGCAGCTCGACGACATGCTGGAGCGGGCGAATTTCTTCTTCCCGCCCGATCGCGTGCCCGCGACCCGGCGGACGCTGCGGACATTGCTGACCAAGCCCGGCTGGTCGTCGCAGGAAGTGCGCACGCTGCGCGGCGTGCTGTCGGCGCTGGATGGCGCAAAGGAACGACGCAGCGAGCGGTAGGGCGGCGGCCGTTCCTCCCTAGGTTCGTCAAGCCTGCGAAGGCGGGAATCCAGACACGCTATCGTCGCAGATGGAGCCGGAAGGCCAGCCCGTCTGGACTCCCGTCTCCGCAGGAATGACGGTTGACGGTCGGGGTGGAATTTGCCGACTCTTCCCGTCACCCCGGACTCGTTCCGGGGTCCACTCTGCGGCGAGGGGGGAGTCTCGAGGCTCGAACCTTCCCCAGCGGCCCGGGGGACCCCGGACCAAATCCGGGGTGACGACGACTGCGGGGAGCCGCCGTCGCCCCCGCTGCGCCGCGCGTGTTGGATCGAACGCCGCGCGCTGCCATCGAAACAGCAGGACAAGTCACTGCAATACAACGATGATCCGCGACCGCGCTTTTTCCCGCTGTCCTACACGCCACGCCGCGGGCTAGGGTTCGCCACTCGCCATATGCCGACCGCGGCCATGGCGCGCTCTTTGTCAGTGGTGCAAGAACCGAAACGATGGGGCCCGAACGTTTCCGTTCAGGTGTTCATGTTGTCTATGTTCGCCGCGCGCGCGTCGAACTGCGTCAGCTCATACGCGATCGACGCTTCGACCAGCTGCTCCCAAAGGTCCGCGATCACGTCGCCGGGCAGCCCCGCCGCCTCGGCCGCGGCGCGGGCGTTCGCGATCACCTGCGCCTTGCGGCCTTCGTCGCGCACCGCGCCGCGCTCCGGCTTGATGCGGGCGGCGGCGTCCATATAGGCGAAGCGACGGGCAAGCAGCGCGACCAGCTCGCGGTCGACCTGGTCGACGCCCGCGCGGACCTCGGTCATGGTGGTGCAATCGGGGCCGGGCAGCGTCGTCGTCATGCGCGCTTCTGTAGCGGTGCCGCGGGACTTGTCGAGCATTGCGCTTTTCCTGCAACGGGAATTGCGTCATAACTGTTGCCTCTTTTGTACCGGAGGCGTCGTCCATGTCCCTGATCGCTCTCGCCTTGATCGCCACGGCGGCACAGACGCCCGACCCGGCGCCGTCCCCCGCGGCGGACAAGCCGATCTGCCGCCGCGAGCTGCCGATCGGGTCGTACCTGCCGGTACGCACCTGCCACACCAAGGCGCAATGGGCGCAGATCGACGAGGCGAACGGCCGCGCCGCCAGCGATGCGCGTCGCGCCAACGACGCGCGCAGCGGCACGATCCCCAATCGCTGATCCCGACCGCCGACGGACGCCCGCGACTCCACCTGCGATTGACAGCGCGCCGCCCCTCCGCTAGGCGCGCGCCTTCGCAACAGCCCCCGCACCCCGGTGAAGCGGTGGGCCTGCCTTCCCTCGGGATCAGCAGCGCGAAACCGGGATCAGCCTCGATCGCGATTCGTCACGGTCGGGATCACGTCGTTACAGTTGCCAAGGAATTATCATGTCGAAGCGCCATAGCGCCAAGCACAAGCTCGACCGTCGTCTCGGCGAGAACATCTGGGGCCGCCCGAAGTCGCCGGTCAACAAGCGCGAATACGGCCCGGGCCAGCACGGCCAGCGCCGCAAGGGCAAGGTGTCGGACTACGGCATCCAGCTGCGCGCCAAGCAGAAGCTCAAGGGCTATTACGGCGACGTCACCGAGAAGCAGTTCCGTGCGTGCTACCACGAAGCCGCGCGCATGAAGGGCGACACCAGCCAGAACCTGATCGGCCTGCTCGAGCAGCGTCTCGACATGATCGTCTATCGCGCCAAGTATGCGCCGACGATCTTCGCGGCGCGCCAGCTGGTCAGCCACGGTCACGTCCGCGTTAACGGCGTGAAGTGCAACGTCGCGTCGCGTCGCTGCTTCGTCGGCGACGAGATCACGCTGGGCACCAAGGCCAAGGAAATGGCGCTGGTGCTCGAGGCCCAGAACCTCGCCGAGCGTGAAATCCCCGATTACGTCGCACCGGACGGCAACGCCAAGGTGACCTTCGTCCGCGTGCCGACGCTGGACGAGGTGCCCTATCCGGTGAAGATGGAGCCGAACCTGGTCGTCGAGTTCTACTCGCGTTAATCGCGACGAACATCGAGAGAGACAGAGAGGGCGGTCCTGCGGGGCCGCCCTTTTTCGTTGGCGGCGACTCCCCTCGTCACCCCGGCCGAAGAGCCGGGGTCCAGCTTCTTCCCACGTTGCGCCAAAAAAGCGGGATCCGGGTCAAGCCCGGGGTGACGAACCAAGGTGGGCCGGGTCACAAGCCGCGTGGACAAGCCTCGCGCCCCACGCCACAAGGCGCAGCAACGCTGACCTTGCCGGAGCTTCACTTGCGCCGCTTTCTCCTGCCCGCCCTGCTCGCTGCCGTCGCGACCCCGGCCATCGCCCAGACCGCGCCCGACATCTCCGTCGACACGATGAAGGCGGTCACCAAGACGCTTTCTTCCGATGTGTTCGAAGGCCGCGCACCGGGCAGTGCGGGCGAGACCAAGACGCTCGCCTATCTGCAACAGCAATTCGCCAAGGCGGGGCTGAAGCCGGGCAACAAGGGCCAATGGCTGCAGGACGTGCCGCTGGTCGAGATCACCGCGAAAAACGTCACGCCGTTGACGATCACCGGCGGCAAGACCCCGCTCAGCTTCGCCTACGGCCCGGACATGGTCGTCGGCACCTATCGCGTCACGCCGCATATCGACGTGACGAACAGCGACGTCGTGTTCGCCGGCTATGGGATCGTCGCGCCCGAGAAGGGCTGGAACGATTACGCCGGGCTCGATGTGAAGGGGAAGACCGTCGTCGTCCTCATCAACGATCCCGACTGGCAGACGCCGGAGGCCAAAGGCCTCTTCAACGGCCGCGCGATGACCTATTACGGGCGCTGGACGTACAAATATGAAGAGGCCGCGCGGCAGGGGGCCGCTGCCGTGCTGATCGTCCACCAGACCGAGCCGGCGGCTTATGGCTGGAACGTCGTGCGCTCCAGCAACACCGGCGCCGAACATGTCGCCGATGCGGCGGACGGGCATATGGGCGACAGCGCCGCGCATGGCTGGATCCAACTCGATTCGGCGCGCAAGCTGTTCGCCAGCGCCGGCAAGGATTTCGACGCGCTTGCCGCGGCCGCAAAGGTGAAGGGGTTCAAGCCCGTCGACCTGGGCGTGAGGGCGTCGGTCAGCTTCGACAACACGATCGCCAAGCAGGTGTCGCACAATGTCGTCGGCATCCTGCCCGGTCGCGAGGCGCCCGACGAATATGTCCTGCTGTCGGCGCATTGGGATCACCTCGGCCGCTGCACGCCGGTGAACGGTGATGATATCTGCAACGGTGCGGTCGACAATGCCGATGGCGTCGCGGCGCTGGTCGCGCTGGCGCAGGCCAATGCCAAGGCGGGGCCGCCGCGCCGTTCGATGGTGTTCGTCGCGCTGACGGCCGAGGAATCGGGGCTGCTCGGCTCGGCCTATTATGGCGAGAACCCGGTCTATCCGCTGGCGAAGACGGTGGGCGGGGCGAACATGGATGCGCTCGCCATGTACGGGCCGGCCAAGGACGTGATCGTGATCGGGCCGGGCAAGTCGGAGCTCGACAATTATCTGAACGCCGCGCTGAAGCGACAGGGCCGGCATGCGACGCCCGAGCCGACGCCGGAAAAGGGCTTCTACTACCGCTCCGATCATTTCAGCCTGGCGAAGCATGGCGTGCCGATGGTCTATTTCGAAACGGGGCAGGACCTGGTGAAGGGTGGGCTTGCCGCGGGCCGCGCCGCCGCCGAGGATTATGAGGAGCATCGCTACCACGCGCCGTCCGACGAATATGATCCGAACTGGGACTGGAGCGGGGTGCAGCAGGACGTCGCGCTCTATTATATGCTGAGCCGCGATCTCGCGGAGAGCCGCGCCTGGCCGAACTGGCTGCCCGGTGACGAATTCCGCAGCATCCGCGACAAGAGCCGTGCCACCGTAACCGGAGTAGCCAAGTGACGACTATCGCCCCGCCGCCCGCCGAATGGGCGCCGCATTCGGCCGTGTGGATCGGCTTTCCGAGCCACGCCGATCTGTGGGTCGAGGATCTGGAGCCGGCGCGCGAGGAGGTCGTCGCCTTCGCCCGTGCCGTCCACGCCGAGGGGCGGGGCGAAAAGGTGATCCTGGTCGCCGCCGATGCCGAGGCAGGCGACACCGCGATGACCATGGCGCCTTTTGCCGAGGTGGTGGTCGAACCGTTCGGCGACATCTGGCTGCGCGACACCGCGCCGATCCTGCTGAGCAGCGAAGAGGCGCGCGACTTCGACTTCAACGGCTGGGGCGGCAAATACGATCTGGAGGGCGACGACACGATCGGGCTGCGGCTCGGCAAGTCGATCGGCGCCAAGGTCGGCTATTGCAACTGGGTGCTGGAAGGCGGAGCGATCGATGGCGACGGTACCGGCACGATGGTGACGACCGAGCAATGCCTGCTCAACCCCAATCGCAATCCGACGATGACCAAGGCCGATATCGAGCGCCGGCTGCGCGAGGATCTGGGCTATACGCGCGTCGTCTGGCTGGGTGACGGCCTGCTCAACGACCACACCGACGGCCATGTCGACAACCTCGCCCGCTTCGTCGGCGAGGGGCGCGTCGCTTTGCCGAAGGCGGCGGAGAACGACCCCAATTGGCAGGTCTTCCAGCATGCCGAGCGCGATGCGCGCGCCGCGGGGCTGGAGGTGGTGCTGATCCCGTCGCCCGGCCGCGTGCTGCGCGACGAAGAGGTGGTGCCGGCCAGCTACATGAACTTCTACATCGGCAATGCCGCGGTGGTCGTGCCGCTGTACGGCAGCGAGAACGACGCTGCGGCGGTGGCGGCGATCCAGGCGATCTTCCCCGATCGCGAGGTGGTGGGCCTGCATGCGGACCATATCCTGACCGGCGGCGGCAGCTTCCACTGCATCAGCCAGCAGATCCCCGCCTGATCGCATGGCGGCACTGCTGGTCCGGGCCGGCGTGTCGGGCATCATCGTCGCACTGGTGGCACTGATCGCGCGGCGCAGCCCGGCGGCGGGTGCGCTGGTGGCGTCGCTGCCGCTCGTTTCCGTGCTCGGCATGATCTGGCTGTGGCACGACACGGGTGACCCCGTCCGGCTGGCGGACCATGCCCAGGCGACGCTGTGGTATGTGTTGCCCTCGCTGCCGATGTTCCTCGTGATCCCGGCGTTGCTGCGGCATGGCGTCGGCTTCTGGCCGGCGCTCGCCAGCGGTTGCGCTGTCACAGTTGCGCTCTATCTCGCCACCGTTGCGGTCGCCGCGCGATTCGGCGTCACCCTGTAGGAACCGTCATGACCGAAATCACCGTCGCTGCGCTGCAGCTTGCCTTTTCGAACGACATCGACGCGAACATCGCCAATGTGTCGCGCCTGGTACGCGAGGCGGCGGGGCAGGGCGCCAGCGTGATCCTGCCGCCCGAATTGTTCGAGGGCGAATATTTCTGCCGCGTCGAGGACGAGGGCCTGTTCGCCAACGCCGCCCCCGTCGGCGAGCATAAGGCGGTGCTCGCCATGCAGGCGCTGGCCGAGGCGCTGAAGGTGACGATCCCGACCAGCTTCTTCGAGGCGGACGGGCCGCATTATTACAACAGCCTCGCGATGATCGGCCCCGACGGCGAAGTGCAGGGTGTCTATCGCAAGAGCCACATTCCCGACGGCCCGGGTTACGAGGAAAAGTTCTACTTCCGCCCCGGCAACACCGGGTTCAAGGTGTGGCCGGCACCGCAGACCGCCCCGGGCTGGACGCTGGGCGTCGGCGTGTGCTGGGACCAATGGTATCCCGAAACCGCGCGCGCGATGATGCTGATGGGGGCGGAACTGCTGTTCTACCCGACCGCGATCGGCAGCGAGCCGCATGATACCAGTCTCGACACCGCGCGGCTGTGGCGGCGCGCGATGGTGGGTCATGCGGTCAGCAACGTGGTGCCGATCGTCGCCGCCAACCGCGTCGGCATGGAGCATGACCAGACCTTTTACGGCACCAGCTTCATCGCCGATGAGCGCGGTGATATCCTCGCCGAACTCGACCGCGAGGAAGAGGGCGTGATCGTCGCGACGCTCGACCTCGCCCGTATCCGCCGCCACCGCGCCGCCTTCGGCTTCTTCCGCGACCGTCGGCCGGAGCTGTACGGCCGCCTCGTTCAGGACGTCTGAGCGAGCGCCACCGCGCGGACGAAGACGGCCTCGAACATCTCTTCGTCGACACGGCCGGTGTTCTGATTGTAGCGTGACGGGTGATAGCTATCGATCAGCATCCGCCCGTCCGGCATGCGATGTTCGGCGCCATGTCCGAACGTCGCCTTGGGCAGCCGGCCGCCCAGCACCTTTACCGCCGACTGATGCGCGATCTGGCCGAGTGCGACGACGACGCGGACATTGGGCAGCGCTGCGATCTCGGCGTCGAGATACTGGCGGCAGGTGCGGATTTCCTCCGGCGTCGGCTTGTTGGCGGGCGGCAAACACTTCACCGCGTTGAGGATGATCGCGCCCTTGAGCGCGATATCGTCGGTCGGGCGGTTGGCGAAGGTGCCGGTGGCGAGGCCTACCTTCCCCAGCGTCGCGAACAGCAGCGTCCCCGAATGGTCGCCGGTGAAGGCGCGGCCGGTGCGGTTGGCGCCGTGCAGGCCGGGAGCGAGGCCGACGATCGCGATCGTCGCGTCCGGGTCGCCGAAGGCGGGCACCGGGGCGTTCCACCACGTCGGGTTCTGTTCGCGCAACGCCTCGCGCGCCGCGACGAGGCGGGGGCAGAGCGGGCAGTCCCGCGGCGGCTCCACGGGAAAAAGGGCCGTGGGTGGGGCGGCGTCTGGGCTCTCGGGGAGGCTATCGGATGCGATCGTCATCGGCATCGCCTAAGGCGTGGGAATGGCAACGGCAATCTATGCGATCGGGATCGGATCGAACCGGCGGGGGCGACATGGCGGTCCGGCGGACGAGGTGCGTGCCGCGATCGCGGCGATCGGTGGTGTCGTCACCACGTCCCCCATCATCGCGACCGCGCCGCTCGGCCCCTCGATCCGTCGTTTCGCCAATGCGGCGATCCTGATCGAAAGCGACGAGGCCCCGCCGATGCTGCTCGCGCGGCTCAAGCGAATCGAGGCGGCGTTCGGGCGTCGCCGCGGACGGCGCTGGGGGGCGCGGGTGATCGACCTCGATATCCTGTTGTGGTCGGGCGGCGTCTGGCAGAGCGCCGGGCTGACGGTGCCGCATGCCGCGCTGGCCGAGCGGGCGTTCGTGCTCGCCCCGTTGCGGCGGATCGCGGCGGGCTGGCGGGTGCCGGGCGTCATGCGGACGATCCGCCAATTGGCGCACATGGTTGACCGGCCGCGTCCCCGCCCCTAGGTGCCCCCAATCGATGGCGGGGGTCCGTAGCTCAGTCGGTAGAGCAAGCGACTTTTAATCGAGAGGTCCCGGGTTCGAGCCCCGGCGGACCCACCATCGACGTGTATCAGGGGCGCCCATCCCGTCCCACACCCCTTGCAAACCCCCAGAAAACCGTGTGATCGAATGGCGCAAGGCGTCCCATCCGATACCACCCAAGGTCAGGTCGTCTGGGGGTATGCTGGGGGTACGAGATCAAAGGATTGGGGGTATCATGCCGCTAACGGACACGCAGGCCCGCAAAGCCCTCCCCGGCGAGAAGCCGTACAAGCTGGCCGATTCGGCCGGCCTCCATCTGTTCGTCACCACCAAAGGCTTCAAATCCTGGCGGTTGAAGTACCGTTTCGCCGGAAAAGAGAAGCTGCTTGTGCTCGGCGCATATCCTGAGGTGTCGCTGAAGGAGGCGCGCGATCGGCGCGACCGCGCGCGCGCCGAGCTGCGCGATCACAAGGATCCGGGCCTCGAAGAGCGGAAGCGCGAGATGGCGGCGCACGCGGCCGCCGGCGCGACGTTCAAGGTCGTCGCGATGCGCTGGTACGAGGCGCAGTGCCCGCGCTGGTCGCCAGTGCAGCGCAAGAAGGTGATCCAGGCGCTCGAGCGCGACGTGTTCCCGTCGATCGGCGCGCTGCCCCTGATCGACATCGATGGGCCGATGGTGCTGCGGATGCTGCGCAAGGTCGAGGCGCGCGGCGCGATCGATACCGCCAAGCGCATTCGCCAGCACGTTTCGGCCGTCTTCGGCTACGGCATCGCCGAGGGGCTGGCGGCGCACGATCCGGCCGCCGGCATCAAGCGCGCGCTGAAGCCGACGCCGACCGGCGGAAAGCAGCCGGCGCTGAAGGACCTCGCGGCAGCGCGCCAGCTGCTCGCCGACATGGACGCCTCGACGTCGGGCCCGATGGTGAAGCTGGCATCGCGCCTGCTCGCCCTTACCGCGGTGCGGCCGGGAATCCTGCGCGCCGCGCCCTGGTCGGAGTTCGAGGGCATCGACTGGTCGGAGCCGAAGGCGGCGGCGCCGGCGGCGCTGTGGCGTATCCCGGCGGCACGCATGAAGCTCGCGCTCGAGAACAAGGCCGACGAGGCGTTTGAACACGTCGTGCCGCTGCCGGCGCAGGCCGTCGAGGTGCTGCGAGCGTTGCGGCGCCTTACCGGCAAATTCCCGTTCATCGTCCACAGCGTGCGATCGACGCACCAGCCGATGAGCGAGAACACGCTCGGCTACATGTACGTGCGCAACGGCTATAGCGGCCGCCACGTGCCGCACGGCTGGCGGTCGACATTCTCGACCATCATGAACGAATATGCGGTGGAGCAGCGGCGGCCGGACGATCGTGCGATCATCGACGGCATGCTGGCGCACCGCGCAAAGGGCACCTCGGGATCGGAGATGGCGTACAACCGCGCCGCTTATATGCCGCGGCGGCGTGAGCTGGCGCAAGTGTGGGCGGATCTCCTGACCGCCGATCTATTGCCCGCCAACGATCTGCTGGACGGGCAGGACCGCTAAGCCGCGGCCTGCCACTCCATCGGCGCCGCGATCCATGCGGCCACGTCGCTTTCGTACCAAGCGACGCAATTCGCCCCGATCCGGCGGGGCGCCGGAAACTCGCCTTTGTCGGCTTTCCGATAGATCGTCGTCCGGGATAGCCCGGTTCGGCGGATCACGTCCGGCAGGCGCAGGAAGACGTCGTTTCGACGATCCACCGCCTCAACCCTTCCCATGATGCTCACTTCGCTTTCCTCCAGATAATCGGCTGCTGATCCCGCGGGATGCGCGAGCGCCCGCGGGCCATGGGGTGCTTCGGCGCGCCGGATAGCGTGGTGCCGAGGCAGATGAGATCGACCCCGATCAGGTCGGCGGCGCAATCCGCGAACCGTGTCGCCTGACCTTCGAAGTCACCATCGTTGCCCCAGGCTACGAGCAACCGGCGATCGCCCATCGTGGCGGCGACGAGCATCGCCTCGCGCCCGCGCCGCAGGTTGACGTCGTCCAGCCGAGCGGCGGCGCTCTTCATTATCGACGGGTGGGGCGATCGCCAGCCGTACAGGTTGACCACTGCCAGCCCCCCGTATCCCCACAGACGCCCGAAATGGATCAGCGTAAGGAGGGTTGGATCGTCAACGGCGGCGTCGGCCGTCGACGGGTTGAGCATGCAGACGACGAGCTTGGGGAGGGCGGTGTCCCATTCCCGCTCAAGCCAATAGCGGTAGAGGCCGCACGGGCTGATCTCGGCGGCGCGGCGCATCACTATATCAGACCCCACAGTCGCGCTCCTATCGATTTGCGGCGGGGTGGACGGGCTGCCAAGACAAGGGCCACGATCGCCAGCGTCTGCGCGACTTCGGCTTTACGCTCGGCTTCGGCCAAGCGCGCGGGCACGTCCGGGTTCATGGGCGGGGTCATAGCCACCTCGTCTTGTGCGGAAAGCCGTCGATTACAGGCGGTTTGCCGGCCGCGACGTTCGCACGGCATAGCTTGCACCGGCCTTCAGTCCCTGGCGCGCTACGAAAGATCGAAAAGCGCTCGCCGTCCGACCGGTTCCAGCCGTAGCCACACATCGGCCACAGCTCGCCATCCTCCATCATGGCATAGGTGTGGCTGAGCGCGTTTTCGTCGTTGCGGCATTGGCCACTGCGGTAGCCAACGACGCCGGGCGCCATCGGTGCTTCGTCCATCACGACATCTCCCCGCAGCCGCGGCCCACCAGCTCGCCATTGGCGCCGCCGGTGAAGTCGCGCCAATGCACCCAGCCTTTCGGGCAGTGGAAGCCCCATTCGCGCAGCTTCGGCCCCGTCATAAACAGCGTGATCGCGCGCTCGCCGGGCAATATCTCGAGCCGTTGCGCCGCCTCGGCCGGCCGGCTGCCCGACCAACCCGCCTCGCGCAGGAATGACCCGTCCGGGGTGTGCTCGACATACCGACCCGCCAGCACGAACGAGGTGTTCGGCCACGGATGGTCGTGGAGCGCGCGATCGTCATCGCTGCGGAGGATCTCATGCAGGTAGACGTTGCACTGCTCGTTGCGCGGCACCTGCCACCAGCGGCGCAGGTACGGTGCGGATGCTTCGCCGATGACGAAGTCGGGCTGCCGCAGCATCTGCGCCGCCGCCCAGGCCACCATCTGGTCGGGCGTTGCATAGGCGATCGCGCTCATCGTGGCGCCTTCGTGCTTTCGAGTAGGATATCGCCCGCCATCAGTAGTCACCTACCGAGGTGGATACGGCGTGTTCGTCGATCTCGATGATCGTGCCGCATGCGAAGTAGGCCCGCAGTGTCTGCTCCAGCCCGTAGCTGCTGCCGAAATGCTTCGACGACTTGATGTCGTGCTCGCGGAGCGTCGCGCTGCTGATCTTCCCGTCCCCTCCGATCAGAAGGCGGAAATCGCACCGGTACTTATCGCGCTCGGCATGGACGGCGTCCTCGTCGAGATAGACCCAGGCGGAGCCATACTCATTGCGCTCGACAATCACCGTTATGACGTCGCCGTAACCGTCATCCTCGTGTCGCTTGCGCATGGCATCAGCGATCTGGGACAGCTTGATCGTGGCGGGCGCCAGTTGAAGCAGCTCGGCAACGTCCTCGGACAGGCGGCCGGCAATCACCGGCGCAACGCATGCTTCGATTTGGGCCTTCACCATCGCAGCGACGACATTCCCGTAGGTCGGCAGGTCAAGTCGGTCGACCCGGAGGGCCTCCTCCACCGATTTCTTGATCAGCTGACCGATGTCGCTGTAGGACCGCAGCGCGCCGTCCACGGCTTCCACGACCAGCTTCTCGACGCGCTTGTCGACCTGATCTTCGATAAATTCGGGCGTCATCTTGGCCGCCACGGCGGCGCTGATGATGCTGCTCATATTACTCAACGGTTCGGTCGTGCTCATCGTTTGGCATCCTTCCTGCGCTGGAGGGCTGCGATCGCCTCATCCAGAGTGTCGTTGGTCATGACGAAGTCGGCATCCTTGCCCGCGGCCTCCGCGGTGGGATTGCGAACGACGAGGGTCAGCTTCGCGCCTGGCTTGAACCGGTCGGCGATGTCGTTGAGCAGCACGCTGACCGCCGCCTGCGTTGCGGTGAGGCGGTGATCGGTCACGCGACGGCTCCCTGAAGCAAGTGGCTCTCGAGCATGAAGGGCAGGCAGTGCGGGCCGCGCGGCATCACGGCCGTCGCCATGCGCCATGCCACCCCCTCTTCGAACCGCTCGGCGCCGATGTGCTCGACGATCGCGCGTGCCGCGGCGAATGGGTCGCCGATGATACCTTCGAACGTCAGCTGCAGCATCGGCCATCCCGACAGATCGGCGGCGGCGAGCGCGCGCCGCGCGCGCGGCTCATCGCGGCGGATCGACTGCGCCATCGCCTTGCGCATCGCGCGGCTGGGGCTGGCGTCGATCAGCTTGATCTGGCTGCGGCCCTGTTGCTCGGGATCGCGGGTCAGCCAGATCGTGCGATAGGACCGCCCGGCCGGCGGCGGTACGCGCTGCGGGTCGAGCACCTTCACGGCGCGGCCCTCGCACCTCGCCAGCCACGCGGCCGGGTTGAGGCTGCGCTGACGATCGGTGTCCATGTCCTCGAAATCGGGGAAAGTGCCAACGGTGGCGATATCACCTGCCGCCAGCATCTGCATGACCATCGACGTGCCACAGCGGCCTAGGCCGGCGACGATCACCGTGGGTAGCGGCGTCGCCGGCACCTGATCACGCAGATTGCGATAGTCGCCGTCGCGCCGCGGCCACAGGTGGGCCGTCTCGTTACCGTCCCACCGGCGCCATTCGTCATCGCGAAGGCGGTGCGAACGCGCTACTTGGTCGGCGCTGACGTAATGGCGCTGTCCGTCGGTGCGGGATATGACCTCCCCGCCAGCCACAACCCATTGGCGGACCGGGTCGCGGCGGATCATGCGCGCACCTGAAGGGCTGGCGCGGCGGCGGCCTCGTCACCGCGGCGCTGGGGGAGTGCCGACGGCACAAGCGCGTCCGAGGCGGCTGGTGGAAGGGGTACGGTCATCGGGTCGATGTGGCCGGTGGCGAGGCGCCAGATCCGGCGCCACTGCGGCGCGACCGTTTCGACCATCGTGAAGACGGCGACCTCGGCGATCGCGATCAGGCACAGCCAGCCGACGATATGAAGAAAGGTGTCGCGGGTCATGTCAGACCTCCTGTGCGAGGGCGGCGGCGCGGGCATCCTCGACCCACTTCGCGCCGGCGG
>NZ_JBIEOE010000022.1:0-37116 GCF_043498045.1 Sphingomonas sp. S6 | reverse complement strand
AGGAAGACCGATAGTTCATAACCGCTGCTGCAATCAGGCATGCATCGCGTGAAACGGCTTCGCACTTTCTCCAACCATGCTCTTTCGGCTTAGAGTGTCATTTCGCCCTCAGCCGGAGCCGACCCCTTCTGGCACGACGCCGAGATGTCCGGCTTCTTGCTGCTCGCGTGACGGCTCGTCAGCGCAGGACCGCCGACCTCGTCGAGGAGCGACAACAGCGCGCCCTTGGGAACGCGGTCGAAGAAATTCTCCGACGTGGGACGCCACCAACTGGCAACGTCGATCTCGAGGATCGTGGCGAGGCGGTTCTGGAGCGGGATCTGCTGGGTGGCGCCGTAGCCTTCCTTCGCCTCGAACGACGTCGCGACGATCCACGCCATCCAGGCCGCCTTCGTCTCGTCGGCCAGCACTCGGAACGCCTCGAAGCGAGCGACCTTGTCGGTTGCCTCGGTCCAGGTCGCATCCAGACTGTCGTGGACCTCGGCGAGATAATCTCGCGCACGCGAGTTGGGCACGTTATTCGCCAATACCGGATCCTGCGGCAGCGCGGCGCGGATCGTCGTGCCGTTGCCGGTGCCGCGATGGCTGCGTGCTTCGATCATGGCGAAGATCATATAGTCCAGCGCGAGACCGGGGTTCGCCTGCAATGCCGCGCCGAGCACGTCGCGACGCTGGATGGCGAGCTGATCGAGGAGCACCTGGCTCATCTGCTTGCCGCCGGGGGCGGCGCGGTCGGGCTCGACGATCGCGGTGGTGCTGCCCCGGAAGCTCGACCGTCCAGTGCCCTCCTCGATGCGGAAGGTCGGGGTCTGGATACCACGCGGCGTGACCTCGCCATCGTCATCGCTGGTCGCGTCACCGTGCTCACCATCAGCCTCGCCAGCGACGTCATCGATCGCATCGGGCTCGACCATCGTGACCGTCAGAGGCGTCTCGCTGTAGAAGGTGTCGTCGAGCACCATCTCGCCCGCGTGCGACAGCGTGAGGAACGTGCCGACACGCGACGCGAGTTCGGGAGGCATCATTACCGGCCGATTTTCGAGGGCATGCAGTTCCGCAGCGAGCGCGTCGTACTGCTCCTCGATCGCGATGTACGCCTCGTCAGCCAACGTGCCGCTTTCGAGCTGCTCCTGCAGCGGCTCCAGCAACGCCTCGATCTCGACGGCGCGGGCGCCCTGCTCCTCGGTCATCGGCTCGGTCGGCAGGGCCACCGGATAGAGGCCGCGGGCGGCATCGTAGGTGCTGTTCGATGCGACCGGTCGGATCCAAGCCAGGCCGCGCTCGTCGCCGATGCGCTTCGCTTCGGCTTCCATCTTCTCGGCCGCGAGCTTCTGGACGATTTCGGGGTTCGACCAGCGATCGTCACCCTCGCTGAAGAGCTCGCGCTCGATGATACCGCCGGCGGCTTCGTAGGCGTCCGCGCCGACAAGCAATGCGACCGGATCGTTGCTGCGCATGTCGTCGTTGGCGATCATGCGACGGATCATGTCGGCGTTGTAGTAGCTGCTGTTGCCGTAGGTATTCCAGACCTTCAGCTGGCGGTCATGGCTGGCCGTCGAGCCGTATGCCTTGGCCATCTCGAGGCTGATCTTCTCGTCGGCGAGCGCATCGAAGATCGGCTCGGCGAGGTCGGCAAGCCGCAGGCGCCCTTCCACGAAGCGGCGGGTCACGCCGAACCGACGGGCAATACCATCGATGTCGCCGCCCTGAGATTGAATGATCTGGAAGCCGCGGCACTCGTCAGCCGGGTTCATCGCGTCGCGCTGGAAATTCTCGACCAGCGAGACTTCGGACAGTTCGCTCTCGGGGCCCGTCATCAGCTTGACCGGCACATCATAGTCGTCGGCGTTGATCTCGCCACGTTCGACCAGGAGCATCAGGCCCCGGTAGCGGCTTTCGCCGGCAACGATGCCGAAGTGACCGCGCGGCTTCTTCAGCGGCGTCACGATGAGGTTCTGGAGGATGCCGCGTGCGGAGATGCTCGCGGCGAAGCTCTCGGCCTTGTCGGCACGACGCTTACGGACATTGACGTCGGAGGGGACGAGCTTCGACAGCTTGACGGACTGGATCATGGGAAATCACCCTTATTGCTGAGCATCCGACATTCTCGCCGGACACCTTCTCCCTCCCCCTTCTCTCCCTGGCTCCGGCTGCTTCGGAACGTGACATGTTCCTGGCCCGTTCAGTGTTGCCGCGTGGGCGCTCCGGGCTATGAAGGTGACGTCGCGCCCGCGACCTTCCCCTGACTATCGGGATCCAAGATGAGCGAAGATACGAACCCCGTCGAACTGGCGACCGAGCTGACGATCGCGTGGCTATCAAACCCGAATACACGGACCTCGGCCGACGACGTTCCAGCTTTCCTGAAAGCGATGCACGAAGCGGTCGCGACACTAGGCGCCGGCCCGAATGAGGCGACCGCCGAGCCTGCTGCCGCTGAATATACGCCGGCTGTATCGGTGCGGAAGTCGCTGGCGAGCAAGGACCACATCGTCAGCATGATCGATGGAAAGCCGTACAAGACGCTGCGCCGTCATCTTGCGGGTCACGGCTTGACCCCGGATGATTATCGTCAGCGTTACGGGCTGAAGGCCGATTATCCGATGGTCGCGGAAGCCTACAGCGAAGCCCGTCGGGATATGGCCAAGAAGATCGGTCTCGGACGCAAGCCTGGTCAGAAGCCGGGTGCTGCAGCGGCCGAGGCCCCGGTCAGCAAGCCGCGCCGGACCAAGAAGGCTGCGGAAGCGGCCGAAGCCTGATTGGGTGGCCGGTCCGCCCGTCAGGGGTAGGATCGGCCAACCCTTCATGCCACCTTGAGGAGCTTCTCGAGGATCGTGCTGGCCTCGCCGACCGGTACGAACACGCGCGTCCGATAGGCGATGATCTCCGTGAAGCATCCCAGCGCCTTGAGGTAGGCAAGTTGCTGAGCTGGAGCGCGCTCGATCTCGATCCGCTGCGCACCGTTCACGAAAGAACGGCGGATCGTCATCTCGAACGGCCGAACCACGTCGACGCTGCGGCCCGACAGGACCGAATGTGCGATTGCCTCGACAGGCAGGTCCTCGCTCTTCGCGATCCCCAGCTTGGTGTAGAGCTGGACGACGTGTTGGTCGAACACGAGGCGGCCCAGCCACGAGTTGCCTTGTCCGTCGACGATACGGTTCACCGCGAGATGATCGGACGGGAGTGCCGACCAGATTGGCAGAAGCAGGCCCGTCGCGAGGCGGATCGTCTCGACCTCGGTCTGCCCTGCCAGTTCGGCGACCTCTTCGGCCCACTTGGTCTCGAACGTGGCGCGATCGATCACGTCCCAAGCGGACTCGAGCAGGTCGGTCTCGCCGATATATTCACGCCGGCACGGGCGCTGCAGTTCGAGCCGAGGGATCGGCTGCCCCTGTTCGTCCATCCACGGGCGAGCGTGTAGCTGCAACGCGACTTTGCCCGACCGCCCGTTCATGACAAAGGCCGCATCGCCGGCCCACTGCGCCGTTGTGAGGATGCGCTCCAAGGAAATCGGCGTCTTTTTGCGTGCGATCTCGATGGTGAGGAGATGGGACGTCGCGCCCGAAAGCGGGTCGGTGCGCAGCAGCGTATCATCGACGACGGTAGCGGTGTCCGCGGTGATGGTTTCAACGCCAACGTCGAGCGTGCCCGCTTCCCGGGCTGCAGCGACACGCGTTTCGACGAGCGAGAGGAACTCGTCGAAGATCACGTTCTGCAATCCGATCGGCAGGGCCAGGAGGCGATTGAGCCAGCGCTGGATAGGCGGCAGCTCTTCCTTCAGGCACCCGTCGCTGTCGTAGAGCTCAAGCCCGGTGCGCGCGCAGAAGTCGTCAAGAGTCGTGCTGGTCAGCTTACCTTTGTCGAGGAGGTGGAACCACGTAACGAGCGCGTCCTTGGCGTATTCGCTCTCGAGGTTGTCAGCCGGGTCGAAAAGGTTCTGCCCGCCGGTCTGGCGCTGCCCACGTGTCAGCGCGCCGAGGCTATCGAGCCGTCGTGCGATCGTCGAGGTGAAGCGGAGCTCACCCTTGCAGTCTGTCGTGACCGGTCGAAATAGCGGGGTCGAGGCTTGATGGGTGCGATGCGTGCGTCCGAGCCCCTGGATCGCTCGATCAGCGCGCCAGCCCGGCTCCAGAAGGAAGTGAACGCGCTGCTCTTGGTTCTTGGCGTCGAGGCTGGCGTGATAGGATCGTCCCGTCCCTCCAGCGTCGGAAAAGACCAGCACGCGCTTCGTGCCGGTCATGAAGGCCGCAGCCTCAACCTGGCTCGACCGAGCTGATCGGGTTTCGACCTTCTGGCGCCCCTCGGAGGTGCAAACGAGCCGTTTGGATCGGCCTGTCACTTCGGCGACGTGGTCGGTGCCGAAGTGCTCGATCAAGGCGTCGAGCGCGGACTTGATCGGCGGAAGCCCGCAGATGTGTTCGAGCATGGCTTCACGGGCGGCGATGGCGTCGGGATTGTAGACCGGATTGCCAGCCTCGTCTGCCATCGGCCGCGACCGCGCGGTGCCGGTATCGTCGGTATAGGTTTCCATCTGGCGCGTCGGGAACGCTCGCTGCAGATAGTCGGCGATATACTCGGTGGGCGACAGGTCGATCGTGGGATCGGCGCGCTCCTCTGCCGACATCTGGTTGAGCCGGCGATCGAGGATCGCTTCGGCGGTGGTCACCAGCTGAAGCACGACCGATTGCCCAGCCTTCAGGTGCTGTTCCACCGCGGCGATGACCGTCGGGAGTTTCATCGCGAGAAGGACCTGACCGAAGAACCGCTGCTTGCAGGATTCGAGGCGCGACCGGGCGGCCGCTTTTGCGCCGCTGTTGAGCGTCCCGCCTTCGAGGCCGTCGACGACGTTGGTAAACTCGAGCGCCGCCTCCATGTTCTGATGGATCACGCTCCAGGCCTGCGCATAGGTGTCGTAGATCTCGATCTGCAGCGGCGTCAGCTCGTGCTTGAGGACGTCGTATTCGACGCCTGCGAAGCTGAGCGCCCTAGCCGTGTAGAGCCCGAGCGCTTTCAGATCGCGGGCAACGAGCTCCATGGCAGCGATGCCACCTTTCCGGATCTCGGCGATGAACGTCTCGCGACCGGCGAACGCCGTCTCCGGCCCCCACAAGCCAAGCCGGACCGCATAGGCGAGATTGTTCACGTCGGATGCGCCCGTCGCGGACGCGTACAGAACGCGGGCGTCCGGGAGATGGTTCTGCAAAAGGACGCCGCAGATACCCTGCTGCGACCCATCCTTCTTGCCGAGCGCACCCTCGCCGCCCGCTACGCCGCCCATCTCGTGGGCCTCGTCAAATGCGATGACACCGTCGAAATCAGGCCCCGCCCAGTCTAGGATCTGCTGCAGGCGGCTGCTCTCGGTCCGCATCGAGCGCAGCGTCGGATAGGTGACGAACAGGACGCCCTCTTCGAGGCGGATCGCCTCGTCGATCTTCCAGTTAGAGACCGGCTGCACATCGCCCGCCATACCGCCCAGGGCGGACCAATCGCGCCGCGCATCCTCAAGGAGCGGCTCGTTCTTGGTCACCCAGATGTGGCGTCTGCGGCCCTGCAGCCAGCTGTCGAGAATGCACGCGGCCACCTGTCGCCCCTTACCCGCGCCGGTTCCATCGCCGAGGAAGAAGCCTTTCCGGTAGCTGCGGCCGTCCTCGTTCAGGGTGAGGCCAACGCCCTCCTTGTCTGGCTTGAACATCCCCGGGAGCATCTGCGACCATGCGTGTCCGGCATAAATCACGGTCTCGAGCTGCGACGAGGACAGCATCCGCTCCGAGACGGTGCGCTCGGGAAGGTGCGGGATATGGGCAGGGACCGGTGCCGGGATCGAGCCCATCGCGACCGATTCTACCAGCGCCGTCGGGTGCTCGCCGGCCGCGTCGAAGATGATCCGGCTCGGACGATAGGGAAGATACACTCCGACCTGGTCTGCGAGCGGTGCCGGAGCTGACAGGGTCGTATAGCCGACCGGCAGAACGGCGTTACGAACCGGCTTGTGGTAGGTGCGTGCCACGGCCGGCTTCGCGGTGCGTGCGGCACCGAAGAGACTTACCGCGGCAGCGGGAGCCCTCGCGCTCCGTGCTTCCGACACCAGCTCGGCTCGGGCAGGCATCTCAACCACGTCGAGGAAGTCGAGGACGGAACGACGCTGGATGACGGTGTGCGACCTACCCCCTGCCACCTTGTCGATGACGTAGAGCCGCACCGCGATGTCGGTGCCATGCTTGCGGTAGCAGCTTTCGAGCCGCAGCGACGTGCGGACGGTGCAGCCGGTGAGCACCGCTTCATAGGCAGCTTTCAGTTGCGCGCTCGGCGCGAACCAATCGGGCATGATCGCGACAATCCGACCACCCATCGAAACGCGGCGGATTGCCGCCTGCAGATGGCGGAGTGCCGCGAGATTGTCGGCGCCGCGGCCAATGCTGCGCGAGAACGGCGGGTTCATCAGAACGACGGTAGGCCGTTCCAACGAGGCATGGAGGCTCACGAGCGCAGCCCCATCGTGGCCGGTGATGATGGCATTCGGGAAGACGCTGGCGAGGCGTTCTCGACGGCGCGGATCGATCTCGTTCAGTTGCAGGCCGGCATGATGCGGCACCTGAACCGCAAGCAGCCCATTGCCGGCGCTCGGTTCCAGCACGATGTCGTCCGGTCCGATCGCGGCCATGACCGCTGCGAGCGCGCCGATATCGATCGGCGTCGAAAACTGCTGCAGCTCGATCTGCTCCTCGCTGCGCACGGTTTGCGTCGGGAGCCGTTCCATCAACGCTGCGGCATGCGTCACGCCGGCGATGTCAGCCAGTGGATAGGGCTGCTTGGCGACGTGCAGCGCCAAAGCGTGTTCCAGCATCTCGAAGCTGTCGCGCTGGGTCCAACGGCCCTCCGCGTCGGTGCCTCCGAACGCAGCCGTCATGGCGTTGTTGAGCGCGCGCCGCGTGATCGGCTCGCCAGACGCCAGTGCGAGCGCGATCGTGAGCGCGGCCGGTCGGTCGGTGACAGGCGGCAAGTCGAGGAGGTCGGACATGGAAGGCTCCCTTGGTCATGCTGCCATTCCGGCAGCTCACCGCCTCCCTCCCCCTCCCCTCTCTTTCGCCTCGAGCACCTCCGCCCAATCCTTGTAGGGCGCCGGCGGAAAGTCCGGCACGACGGTCAGGGTGTCGGACGCATATTGTTCGATGCTGCGCGCCACAGCGCGTCGCCCAGCGAGATCGCGATCCGCAGCCAGGATCAGCCGGGTGACCGACGATGGAATGGCCAGAAGGTCGAGTCGTCGTGACCCGAACGAAGACCAACAGGGGAGGCCACGCAGTCGCGACCATGCTTGGGCACTCTCGAAACCCTCTGCGAGCCCTATCGTCGAGGCCAGACCACCGCCACGCCACGCGCCATTGCCGAGGGTCCCGAGCGTCTGCTTCTCGGTGTAGGCGCTCGTTGCGGGATCGATGAAAATCCTTTGGAAAGCGACCAGGCGGTCAGCTTCGCGAACGGCGACGAGCAGTGCTGGCTTGAACACGGTGAGCGGCTTCGGCCCGAGTGGGCAGCGCGGGTGAAAGCGAATGTCGGTCGGCAGCGGTAGCAGGAAGCGCGACGCGAGATAGCGCTCCGCGCAGGTTCCTGGCACGCCACGAGCCTCATTCCATAATCGCTCGATATTGGCGGTGCCTCCTGCGCGGGTCACCTTGGGTGGCTCATAGCGCTGGCCTAGCGGTATGCGGTCGAGCTCGCGCAGGATGTCGGCAGGGTCGCAACCCGCAAAGCAGGTCACAAGGATGCCTCGATCGCCTTGTCGGAGTGACAGGCTTGGCGTCTTGTCCGTATGCGCTGGGCAGCGGCACGTCGCGACGTTCCGGTGCCAAGTTCCCCCGAGCGCGCCGACGAGGTCGACCAGCTTCTGTGACGGACGATTGGCGATCAGGGTCATGCCGGATCCCCCTCGCGTCGCATCGTCTTCGTCAGGCGCGCGATCACATATGCAGCGTCCCGCGCGGCGAAATAGCTGTCGATCGCGTCGTCGTCGTGGAGGGGGACGACATCGGCGTTCGGTTCGGACCGGCTCCGTACATAAGCCGCTAGGGCCGTGCGGGCCGATCGTTCACTGGGATGCACGTCGGTTTGATCGCGACCGTCGACGTCGCGGATGAAGAGCAGGAAGCGTTCCATGGCGAGCGGACCTCGTACCTGGCCGCCTGTACCGGCGAACCATTACCGCAAGGGAATGTCGGGCCACCCGAGCAGCCCATCCTTTCTCCCCCCCTCCGCTCTTCCTCTACCCCTGTTAAATCAGGGCTGATTTCGTATCCGTCCCGTTTACCCAGCGCTAAGCCCAGCCAAGTAGGGTGCTCTAGGAACTAGAATCGATCCGTGCTTGTTTGTCGACGCACGGCCTTAAAAAGAGGTGTGGATGTCTCAGTTTTCGCCAGTCGAGATCGCGAACTGGGTCGCCATCTATCTGGCGGCAGGAATCTGCTGCGGAATCGCCATGGTCATGTCAGTTTCGGTGACGCTTCACGAGATGTGGCAGGCCAAGGTCTGGCAAGATGCCCGCACGATCCGCGGTGCGGCTCTGCTGCTTCCGAAGACATGGTGGCGCTGGCAGAAGCTCTACCTACTTTCCACGCCCGTTACACTTGGCATAGTCTGTTACTTCGCCGCGACGATGAACTGGGGTTGATCCTCAGAGCCTGCAATTATTTAGCGGTCCAACGAGGCTTTTAGAGCCTCATCGCATTGGCGATTTGAATGCCCGCAGCATCGTCCTCGATATCACTCGGGCGTAATGTGAGCAGATCGCCCAGGTGGCGCATGCGCGGGTGGGTCACCGCCTTTGCGGCGAGATAATCGTCGTTGTCGAACCCCATCGCTTCCACAACGAGCGTGCGCAGCTCCCCGGTTTCGCGGGATCTCCCCTCGAGGACGAAGTCCGGACGACATGGGCCATCTGGTGTCATGGTATCGAAGAGCGGCTTTCCGATCGCCAGATCAATTGACTGCGAACGGAGAAGCCGTTGGGCTTCCAAGATCCGCTTGAGGGTTTTCCGCTCGAAATCCGACTCCACCGGAACGAACAGCCGGCCATTGTAAATCGGCTGTGCGTACCCCCGCAGCGGCGCATACCCATGGGCCTCCGGGTACTCGCCGGCGACAACCAGCACGAGGAACGGGCCGCTGATCCTGTTACCCCGCACCGATGGTGACTGAACCCGATTAGCGATTTCCACGGGAGGACCATCGGGCACGTAGATTTTGTGCCCTTGGATCGCGGTCGCATAGAGCAGGACGAAGCCTTGCGGCGCATGCGCCTTTGGCCAGTTTTCCGCGAGGCGTCGCAGCGTTGCATACACGACCTTGGCCTCGAGCGGCCGGGCGTGCGTCCAGATGGCGCGGCCTAACTCGATGCCGGGAGCAATCTCGATCTTTCCCGCCGCGCCGAGGATGGCGGCAAAGGCCTCCTTGATCGACCACTCCGGACCTGCGCCGATCGGCGGGACGCTGTTGGATCCGGCCGTGTCCATTAGCCGCCATAGAAGGCGAGCCAGCCGCGGCGTCGACGCGTTTCGCGTCCGATCGTCGTTGCTGTCTTCTTCCGGCCGTTGCGAGAGCTTCTCCGGCGCGGGCCTGAGCACCTCGAAAAAGCCAGCAGGCGGGTCGGTGGGCGTGTTGGGGGACCGGATCTCGGTGATCCGGTTGGTCACCTGGTCGCGGAAGAACGGGCAGTCTGCGCGATGCTCGGGACGTTTCTCGCTGGTCAGACGTCGAAGATAGTAGGTCTCCGCCTCGGACAGGAACGCGGGTGTGAGGATCGGTGGGGCCGCCTCCGCTCCAAGGCAATTGCAGGCGATCCAGCGGTGACCGATGCGCGCGTTCTGAACGAGCGTGATGCCGGCCTGCTCGTCGTGGAAGGTGCCTTTGCCCACGTACCAGCGTACCAGCGCCTCCCGCAGCGGCTGCGGAAGCTTGATGCGATTTGGACCTTTTCCGTCAGTGTCTCGATGGATCAACCACATGCTCGAAGAGCCTTTGGGCGACGTTTCTTGACCAGTTTCGCCCTCGGCCCCGGTCTTGACAAGGGCAAATCTCTTGATCTCCACTCTTTTAAACAGGGGGTCGAGGAGGTTTTTGTGCAGAAGTTTTACGCCGGTGTGGCGATCGCGAGCGTGGCGCTGGCCACATCTGCTTCGGCCGCGCCTGAAAAGCGCGGCAAGGTTCGGCGCGTTGAGCTGATCTCGATGACCACCGCGTCGGCGCTGCCAATGGCGGAGGGTGATGGCGGACCCGCCGATGACCTCCCAGCACCTGACCTCCCGCCTGAGTTCAAGGTGCACGATCTAAGCCGCCGCTACGTTGAGTTTCGGATGAAGCAGGAGCTCGCGTCGATCTTTCCCGAGGTCAGCGTATCCGACAGCCTGGCCCCGGCTGTAGCGGCGACGTCCTCCATCAGCGTGCCCGATTGGATGAAACCGGGCGTCGGATCGTTTACGGCGCCAGCCTTCGTTCCCGGCTGTGCTCCGCTCGCGTATCGGCCGTCAGGGTTTCTCTCGCGCGAGGCCGAAAGTCGGCGGGCAATTTACTATGGCATGATGAGCTCGATCGCCTGCGAACACGGCATTCCAACTGGGCTCTTCGACGCGATGATAATTCGCGAGAGCCGCTACAATCCAACAGCTCTATCGCCGAAAAACGCCTTCGGCTTCGCGCAGCTGATGCCCGGCACTGCGATGGGGCTCGGCGTGAACCGGTTCGATCCCTACCAGAACATGCGTGGCGGTGCCCGATACCTCCGCCAGCAGCTCGATAAGTTCGGCCGCGTGCAGCTCGCGCTCGCTGCCTATAATGCCGGTCCTGGCCGAGTGCGCGGGGGTCTCGTCCCCCGGATCACCGAAACGCAGGCCTATGTAACCGACATCATCGCCAATTGGTCGAGATTGACCGCAGCGCCTGGGTCACAAGCACTTCGTTCGACCTTGCCACAACCTGCCTATCGCTCGGTCGCACTCGCGCAATTCTGACCTCTCAGCGTTCGCGCCCTGCCGATGATCGACGCCAGAAAACGCATGCTCCTTTCGGGAGCAATGCGACGGCGTAGCCGGCGCTCCGACAGTCAGTCTTCGGGCCGCCGTCGAGATGCGCGTTGCGGTTTCGTTGCTCTCGCCGTCAGGCGTGAACGCCTTGGCCGGCTAGGCCAAGTCTTTCTGAGCTAATGATATATGAATCTAGGAGCGGTTGCAGGCCAGGTTGGCACTCGCTCTCTTTGGCATCGATCGCGGCGCCGAGGCGCGCGAGAACCTTGCCTAGTTGGCCGTCGACCGTCGCCAACGCATATTCCCGACGCGACAGTGAGCTGAGCATCGCGGCCGTCTGCTCGATCCGCTCGGCTTCCTGCTGGACGACATCCGCGGGCAAAGGAGCCGGACGCAGCCAGCGCGGAAGGTGAGCCTCGATCCAGGCCGGCATGAGCATGCGGTACGCATTGCTGGTTTGCTTATAGCGTGGTCCAACGCCGTCGATCTCGACGCGTTTGAAGCGACGCTGGGCAAGAACGAAGCCGAGTTCGGTCAGAAGCGCAAGTGCGCGGATGACGGTGCGGCGTCCGATACCGACAGTCTCGGCCAGATACTCGAGGGTGGGGTACACACGGCCTGCTTGGACTCGCGCGATCCTGAGCAATGCCTCGAGGACCGCCAGCGTGTTACGGCTGAAGCGCAGGATAGCGGCCTCCCGCGGTGTCGGCTCTCGTTCTTCGTGCGCGATCCTTGCGCGCAGGTTCGCCCGTCCCGCGCTCAGCGCCGCAGCGCGCTTGTAGATCCGGTCGGTTTCACCTTTGCTGGGACGCGAAAAGAAGGCGTCTTCGAACGTACCAGCCTCGATGCTGTCGCGCCGCACGGGCGCCCCAGTGCGGTGGGTTGCGCCAGATCGCGACGGCTTCCGCTTGAAGCGGGCACCGCCGAGCACGGCCAGAGCCGCCTCTGCCATTGTTATTGCAGCCAATTTCCTGCCCTCACATTGGGCCGGGACCGGGGCAAAACTCGTCCGTGGCGCGAAGCGCGCAACCCTTGAACCGAAGCTCGGAAACCAGTATATCTTGAGCGTTCAACGGCTCTTTCGATGCTTGCCGGCATCGGACATAGCGGTCTCAGGGTGCCCGGCCTCGTGCCGGGCATTCGTTTATGTGGTCACAGCCATTCCCAATTTTTCCAGGCCGCGGACTGCGACCCAGGCGGCCGCATAGTGGCGCACGATAGCCATTCGCGAAACACGCGTGATTCGTGCTTTCGACAACATTAGGCGGCTAATGTTCGTGCTTTTGAAAACACGTAGGCTGCCCCGTCCCGCGCCACGGGACAACAATTCGTGCTTTTGGAAACGCGAGAAGTTGGTGGCGCCGTGTTTGGAGTCGGCTTTCGTCGAATCGAAAACGTCTATGACGAGAGGCGCTTCACCGTGCTCTCTGGAATGATTTTGACGAGGTATTCGCGGACTGTTCGCCCGGCTGCCGTCACCGTTCCGAGACCTTGATCCTCGATCTCAAATCGAAAGCCTGGGATCGGGTCCTCTTTGATGGTTTTCGTAAGTGCGAATTTGAATTGGCGCGAGGATCCTTGGTAGCCCATCTGCAGCCGCAGATCCTCAAGCGGAATGGTAGTCTGACCGTCAACGCACAGCGATCGGGCAACCTCATAGAGTCGACGTTCGACCGGGCCGAGCTGGAAGTAGGTGGATGCGTATTCGAGGACCTGGCGGTCGACCATGATAGCCCGATACAGCCAGTCACAGAGGCGAATTTTGACCGCCTTCAGGCGCTTCACGCCACCTTCGCCCTTGCTGTATTGCAGCTTGGCCTCTTGTAGCCACGAGAAAAAGCCCTCCTCGCCTTCCCCGCCTGCTTCGATGTTGGTCTTGATCTGTGTGCCTTGAAGTCGCTCAAGAGCCTCAGACAATCTTGTGTAGGACCTAGCCGACTTGTTGACGCCGGTGACGCTGAAAAGGTCGTTCGCACTGAAGCTGAACTCCTGCCCAATGGCCTTCCCTGCCTCTACCTTGGAAACCATTAGGCTGGCGATATAGAGCAGGATTTCCTTGTCGTAGATCGTGGCCACCCCTTTTGGTCCCGGCCCGATTTCGATCGAGATGTCACCCTTTTTATAGGTAAGCGGTTGCATCCAGGCCTTCTTCGCCAACGCGAAGAACGGCCATGCCATGAGTGACCGCTCTCCGCGGACTGGTCCGTGGAGAGGACTGTCGAGCAGAAAAAGCTCGCCCTGTTCTTGCTCCGCCATTGTCAACTTACCTTCATGTGTCTCGGCATTCGCCGAGGAGAGCGGATCGGGTTCAGCCGGGATCCCCAGTGACCTCGACGCTCTCGTGTTTTTGATAATTCGCTTCCGGCGCTCTCGCGTTTTTGAAAGCACGAAAATTCGGCCGCTGGCGTTTCCGAAAGCACGAAATCCGACCCCAAAACCGGCTTTCTAGGCCCTGTTTCTGCCGATTTCGGACAGGTCCAGGCCGCCCGGCCGCCCTTCTTCGTGCTTTTGAAAACGCGAGAGGCTGTGTCGGTGTAGCGGTCGGTAAGGGGGGTCTGGATTACGGAAGCGTAAGCCATGCCTTGCCGTAGCACCGTGTCGGCTTCGGCTCAAACGGCATCATCCCCGTTTGCTGATGCACACGGTCCTCCAGCCCGCGTTCAACCTCCCCCTCCCCTTCCGATCCCGGGGGGCGTCAGATGCTCTAGGAGCCCTAAGGGACGCGAGATGGCAGGGCGGCGGGAGGTCTGTCCGGGACGGCGTGGCGGTGGTGACAGCGCCAAAAAAAAGGCACCTGAAGCGGTGCCCAATCCATCATTTCAGTCGAGGTGCCGTTAGAGCCCGTCGGCCTCTCTCTTTCGCAGCCGGAGCCCCTTGCGCTCAGCTAGGTCCGCATACCCTCGCTCGAAAGTCTCACATACCAGCTGCTGGATCTGCTGGCCGTGCTCACCCTTCACGTCGCTTAGATCCAAGCCGCCGATCGCGGACACAGCGTTCGCCAATCTCGGCGCCAATCCGCCGAACATCGTCGCGAGGAATGACGTCAGGCCTGCGGCCTCCTCGCGATCGTCACCCGACATGCAGCCGAGCAGCTCGGTCCCGAAGAACGCTTCTGACTGCGTGATGCCGAGCGCGGCGCAGATCGCCTGGGCCTCGTCCACGCGCATCGGCCGGCGCTTGGCCGTGTCCGAATGCAGGATGCAGTGGAGCCTCGTCCGCTTCATCATCGGCGTTGAAGCCTCGAGCACGCGGAACGTGACCCGCAATTCCTTCATCCTCGCGAGGAGGAAGTCGGCAAGTTCTGGCTTGGCGCTGCTACTGCTTTCGCCAGAATTGTAAGGATTAGACGCTCCCACCTCAGGGCACTCCCCACCCGCTAGCTTCGACTCAGGTACGCCCGAAAATGACAGAATGGCAACCCTGCCGTTAACGTTAATTTCATGTTTCCGAGGTGCTACCTGATTGGAATCACGTTCGTTTCGGTTCTTTTTGCCGCAGCTCGAAAGGCCTGGGCGTCCTCAACGTCCAGCCCCAGCTTATTAATCACCTCCGTCGTGTTCTCCTCAACGATGAAGTCGAAGAGGACCAGTGAAACGGCGGACGCAAAACTTACCGATGATCCGATAACCTCTTGAAGGTCTGGGATCGAACCGTCGATCGCCTCAGCGCTGCTTTCGAGGATCGTCAGTGATAGGCCGACATCGCCATCAGTTGGGATGATCCGCAGATGCTCCTTCAACGAGCCTGGTCGGTAGGTATCCTTGATTTGGGCGGCCGAGGAAGATCGATCGTTGACCACGTCGTTGATCGAAAGAAGTCTCTTCTTCTTGTTCGAGAAAAGGCGGATGCTTTCGGTTACGAGCCGAAAGAACGTTTCCGAGATCTTTAGATCGAAGGCGCGTTCACCCGCCGTCATCTTAGAAGAAGTCCTCACCTTGATAGCACACCCTGAAAAATACCGTCTCCGCGGCGTTTTAGCACCATCGAGTCCGCGTTGTGTAACACAATCAAAGAGCGGAGTCGCATCGCGGGATTAAGGCCTTCGCGCCGCTGTCCTCGCACGCGGACGCGTGTCCGCCAATACGGACAGCTGTCCGCTATTACGGACAGGCGTTCGTAAACGCGGACAGATGTTCGTGGGGGCGGACAAGTCGTCCCGAAGCGCGGGACAAGAGCCTGATTGGTAAGCTGGCAAAGCTCATTTCGTCGCAATCGCAGAAAAAACTTACGGCAACCTTACCAGTTCCTAAACGCGCCGATTGCGCGAATTTTTTTCCCGGTCGAGCCTTTGGTTGGGCGCGCTGAAATGCGCTCAATCAAAGGAGACCTTTCGTCATGAAGACCATGCTCAAGATGGGCCGTCGCGTCGAGACGGCCGCACTGGCCACCCTCGGCGTCGCAGCGGCTGCGGCCGTGATGGCCTCGCCCGCCTTCGCGGGTGCCGACGGCACGTTCGATACCGCGCTGAACGCCTTCACCGGCTTCCTCGAGGGTTCGGGCGGCAAGATCATCACCGTGCTGTCGCTGGCCGGCGGTGTCGTCGGTCTGGCCTCGGGCCGCTTCTCGCTCGGCCAGGTCGCGATCCCGGTGGGCGTGGGCGTCGGCGCCGGCACCGGCGTTCCGATCGTCACCTCGACCGTCACCGCCACCATCTAACTCGATCCGGCACCGGCGGAGATAGCAGCTCCGCCGGCGTCGTCACTGAAGGTGGCGTGATGTCAGCCGATAAGTACGTGATCCCATCGCACTTGGACGACCCTGAGCTTATCGGCTTTTGGACGTTGGACGAGTTCCTAGCGATGGTCATCCCCTTCACGTGGGGGATCCTGTCCCAACACATCGTCATCGGGATCGGCTTCGCCGTCCTGGGCTGGTGGGCACTCCGTAAGGCCAAGGCGGGACGGGCGACATCTTGGTTGATCCACCTGGCATACTGGCACCTCCCCGGCGGCTTTCCGTCTCTCAGGGCCACGCCACCTTCCTATCTCCGACTGATGGTGGGCTGACATGGACTATTCCTACCAGCACGCGCAGAGCCAGCGTGTCCTTCGCCAGCGCAATCTTCTCGGCATCGCCGCCCTTGTGCTGGCAGGCGCCGTCGCACTCCTCCTCCTCATGTCCGCGACCCGTAGTCGTGAGATCGTCCTGCAGCCGGTCCTCGGATCGCCGGTGACGGTCTCCAGCAGCGGCGTGTCGCGCGAATATCTCGAGCTCGTCACCCGCGACACGGCGGTCCTGACGCTGAACCGATCGCCCGGCAGCCTCGACTATTGGATGAAGTCGGTCCTCGCGATCGTCTCCCCGAGAGCGCAGGGCACGATCAAGGCCGACCTGCTGAAGATCGTCAACGAGCAGCGCAATTCGAGCATGAGCCAATTCTTCACGCTCGAGGGCATGGAGATCGACGCCAAGCACCTGCAGTCTACCGTGACCGGCAAGCTCAGCACGGTGGTCGGCCAGAAGATCGTGTCGAGCGAGCCGCGCACCTTCATCTACGACTGGGAGTATTCGGGCATGAGCCTGAAGCTGGTCGGATTCAGCATGGCGCAGCCGAAGGGCCGCCTGGGAGGCTCGCTGTGACGGACGCATTCTACGCCTTCGGCAGCGCTGCACTCGGCACGGTGCTCGCCTCGCGCACAATGTGCTGGCTCAGCCGCATCGCCGGCGCGGCGCTCATCGCAGTCGCGGTCTTTGTCTTTGCCGCGCCTGCCTTCGCAGCCAGCGACCAGACGCTGATGGTCGCGGACGGCGCGCAGGTGTCGTGCACCGCGTCGGCCAAGGATCTGACGCGCATCAGCCTCGTCGGCGACGAGTTTGCCGGTGTCTCGAAGATCAACACGGGCAACCCGTCGGACGACTTCTCGGTCGTAAACGAGCCAGTTCGCGGCGACATCTACCTGTCCGTTCCTGAGGGCTTCAACCGCCAGACGCTCTCCTTCTTCGGCACTTCGAAGCGCGGCTATGTCTACAAGTTCGCCTGCCGCATCGCGGGCGACCAGGCGGTGCAGGTGTTCCTCTCGAACCCCGCGATCGCCAAGGCCGACGCGGCCGAGGCGGCACCGACCAAGGTCGCCGCTGCGTCGACTCCTGAGGACGCGGCGGTGTCGTTGGTGCAGGCGATGTACGCGAACAAGTCGGTCGATGGCTACGAGCTGCGCCAGCGCTCTTTGAAGCCGGTCTACGTCGGCGACCTCAAGGTCCAGATGATCTCGGAATATCGCGGCGAGGCACTGACGGGTCGCGTTCTGCGGATCGAGAACAAGGGCACGCAGGAAAAAGTCCTGACCGAGGCACAGGTCGCGCCCGCCAGCGCCCTCGCCGTGTCGATCGCCGAGCCCAAACTCGCACCGGGTCGGGTCACGACCGCCTACCTCGTCTCGCGGAACGGAAACTAAGCCATGGCCATCAAGGACATCTTCTCGCGGTCGCGTAAGCCGCTCGACGGCCCCGAGGCCGCTCCAGAGACGGACGGCGTATCGCCGATCGCGTCCGAGCTCGACGGCAACAACGAGACCAAGAAGAAGCAGCGCATGCTTCTCGCAAGCGTCGGCGCGGTCGGCCTCGTTGCCTCGTCGTTCTGGATCTTCGGCGGCTCGGACAACGCCCGCAAGGTCGACCCCGACAAGCCCGAGCAGGTGAAGGTGTCGGTCGGCGACATGGCGAACAGGACCCTCTCCGAGCAGGAGTGGATGGCGCTGTCGGAGAACCGCTTCCAGTCAGCCGAGAACCAGCTGAAGAGCGTCGACGGCACCAACGCCCGTGTGGCGCAGCTTTCGCAGCAGATCGACGCGTTGAAGGCGCAGAACCAGTCGATGTCGTCGGACGGCCAGCGTGTCGTCTCGGCCTATCAGGCCGAGAACGAGCAGCTGCGCAGGCAGGTGAACGAGCGCGCGGCCGCCCCGCCGCCTGTCCCGGCCGGTCCGCAGGCGATGTACGGCCCGGGCAGCGCTGCGGTGTACGGCCGCGGCGCGGGGGCGCCGCCTGCCGGTCCCGATCTCTCCGCGCCTCGCCTGAGCGAAGTGAAGATGGTCTCGTTCAGCTCGACCGATCGCGGCACTGCGTCCAAGATCGCCAAGGGCAGCACGGTCTACACCGACAGCCCCAACTACCTGCCCGCGAACAGCTTCGCGACCGCCAAGGTCATCGTCGGCGTCGACGCCGCGGCGGGCGTGAACAGCCAGACCGACCCGCTGCCGGTCGTGCTGCGCATCACTGGGCCGGCGCGCTCCGTGCTCCAGAACGGCAAGCTGCTCACCACCAAGATCCAGGGCTGCCTCATCAACGGCGCCGCGCGCGGCGAGCTGTCGAGCGAGAAGGTCTACATCAAGCTGCAGAAGATGACCTGCCCGCAGCCGGGCGGCCGCTATGCCGAGTCCGAGGTGAAGGGCTTCATCGCATTCGGCGGCAAGACCGGCGTGCGGGGTCGCGTCGTCAGCCGCGAGGGATCGCTGGTGAGCCAAGCCTTCATCGCCGGCCTCGTCGGCGGGATCGGGCGCGGCTTCGCGGCCAACACCAACATTGCGCTGCAGCCCGGCAACGTCGTGCTCGCCAACGGCAAGCGCCAGCAGCTCGGGCTCGGCGACATCGCGCAGGGCGGCGTCGGCAACGGCATCGGCGAGGCGGGCGACATGGTCTCCAAGTATCTGATCGAGCGCGCCGAGCAGTACCAGCCCGTCATTGAGATGCCGACGGGTGTCGACGTCGAAATCGTCTTCCTGGAGGGTGTGTATGTCCGCAATTGATTACATCGCCTTCTGGCGTCTTCGTCCTCGCTTCATCGCCACCATCGCGGGTTGCGCGGCTGTCGTCGGCATCGGTGCCGCTGGCGCTGCGGCGGATCTCGGAATCATGTCGCCGTCCAACCAGAAGGTCGCAGCGCTCCTCAAGGCACGGCTGCCAAGGACCGACGTTTCCAAGGTCGACTGCGGCGTCGTCGACGGCCTCTGTGAAGTGACTGCCGGCAGCAATCTCTTCTATGTCGATCGTTCGGGCCGCTACCTCATGATCGGCCGGGTCTACGACATGGAGACGCGGCAGGACCTTACCGCCACCCGGCTCCTCGAGATCAATCCCGACACGCTCATCGGCGGGGCGGCTAAGGCCAACAACGCCGCCAGCAGCGACGAAGCACCGCTAACGCGTGGTGCCGGGTCCCAGCCCACCGCACCTGCAGCGCCGCAGCACCTCTCGCTCACGAGCCTGCCGGCGACCGGCGCGATCGTCTGGGGCAAGCCTTCGGGCAAGACGGTCACCGTGTTCAGCGATTTCCGCTGCGGCTATTGCCGCGCGCTCTCCAACACGCTCCGCACGATGAACGTCCGCGTGATCGAGCGCCCCATCTCGGTCCTGGGCAGCCGCGACCTCGCCAATCAGGTCTATTGCGCCAAGAACCGCGAGGAGGCCCTGCATCAGGCCTACGCCGGTGAGCCGCTGCGCAACGCCGGCACCTGCGACACGTCGGGCCTCGACGCCAACGAGAAGTTCGCGCGCGCCCATGGTCTCTCCGGCACGCCCGTCATCGTCCGCGCCGACGGTGCGATGATCGAGGGCTACCGGCCCAAGGAGGCGCTCGCCGCCTTCATCGCGGGAGGACGGTCGTGAACCCTACCAAAATCGGAGCGCTTGGTCTCATCCTCGCGGGCACTGGCCTTGCCAGCTGCACGACGATGGGTGGCAACATCAAGGGCAACTTCTCGTGCGTCGCCCCGGATGGCATCTGCGCCCCGAGTTCGACGATCGATGATCGCGCATTGGCGATGATCGCCGGCGAGGACGGCGATCGCATGATTACGCCCGCTGGTCCCTACAGCGTGCCCGCAAGCGACGGTCGCGGCCCTCAGAGTATCGCCGCGCGCTCGGTAAGTGGCGGCTTCCAGGCCGCATCAGCCGCGCCGGCGCGTAGCCAAGAGCGGGTGCTGCGCATCGTATTCCCCGCGCAGATCGACGCGGCGGGTCGCCTTCGCGAGCAGACCGCCATTCATGCCGTGGTTGAGCGTGGCGAGTGGCAGCAGGCTCTCGCTGCGAACGCGGTTGCGACCACGCCCTCCGAGGTAGCATCGGCGACGGGCGGCGATACTCTCCTCGCCGCGGTCGATCGGGCCGCCCCCCCCGTCACCGCGTCCGCGGATCCCGCCTTTGATCCCGACATGCCGAGCGCGGCTGCGGTTGCCGCTGCGCGCGTGCAGGCCGATCCTGTTGGCGACATCAAGGACCAGGTCGCTCGCCAGCTCGCGCGCAATCCAAGACGCGTGCCGGTGGCCACCCGGCCCACGTTCCGCCCTGCGCCGACAGGGGTAGCCGTCCAGACTGCACCCGTGGCTCCTGCCTCCCCGCCTCAGGCGCGAACGGCGACGACACAGCCGGTCGGCCCCGCCAAAACCCCCGCCCCTTCCCCTTCCGCGTCTGTTCGCCCTGTCGCGACGACGCCAACGGCGACGTCGGCCGTCACCGTCCCGCTTCATGCAACCCAGGCGGGTCGGACCGCGATCGCATCGGTCGCGGCAAACCCGGCAATCCGTGCGGGGCTCGCGCGCGTCGAGCCTGACGCGCGCGAAGCCGCCAAGGCCAACGGCGTCGTACCGGTGCTGCGCGCTCCCTCATTCCCCGGAGTGGATCAATGAGCTTCCTAAGCGGCCTGCTGGCGATGATCCTTGGCGATAATGCCAAGCCTGAGGGCGGACGGCCCGACACGGCGGTGCCGCGCTTCGTTCACTGGCTGCCGTATCGCAGCTTCGACCCGAAGACGAAGATCTTCTACAATAGCGCGACCCGCGGGTTCGTCCTCGAGTGCACGCCGATGCTCGGCGCGACCGAGCAGAGCCATGAAATGCTCGCGCAATTCCTCTCTGAAGGCATTCCGACGCCGGGCGCGCTGCAGGTTCATGGCTGGATGAGCCCGCGCATCAGCGAGTTGCTCTCCAAGTGGTATCTGCCGCGCTATTCGGCGGCCGGCGTCTATGAGCGCATGGCCAAGCACCGTACCGAGTATCTGCTCGGTGGCGTGTGGAACTCGCTGTCGTCCGCAGCGCCCTTCCACATGCGCAATCACCGGCTCGCCATCTCCTATTCGACGCCGGAATCGAGCCGCGTGTCCAACGAGGAAATCGTCTCCGTGATGGAGGGCCTCGCGTCCGCGCTGGAGTCCATCGGCGTCCATTCGCGCGCCATGGATCCCAAGGCGCTCATCACCTGGATCGATGACCTGACCTCACCGACGACGGCACCGGGTGACGACACGATCACCTACAATCCGTTCGATCCCATCGCCGATCAGGCGGTACGGCACGATCTTGAGATGAAGATCGAGCCCGATCGGATCCTGCTCCGGACCGAACGGTTCCGCCCAACGGGCAAGACGGTCGATAATGCACCCGAGATCGGCGAGATCTACCCCGACACCTTCGACGTGCGCTCGTTCTCGGTGCGCAACTTGCCGCAGCGTTGGGCGCCGTGGGATATGGCCAAGCTCATCGGCGACATGTTCGCCGACAAGCTGCGCATGCCCTGCCCCGTGTCGACCAACCTGTGTCTCGACTTCCCGGATGCGGAGGCCGAGGGGCAGCGCGCCGGTCGCAAGTTCATGCGGACCACGAGCCTTGCGGACTCCAAGTCGGCGCGCATGCTGCCGCAGCTGAAGGATCAGTCGGCCGAGTGGAAGTTCGTCAAGGACGAGCTGCGTCAAGGCCGCAAGCTCGTGCAAGCCTTCTTCTCGGTCACCTCTTTCAGCCCGAAGGGCAAGGGTGACTCGAACGAGCGGACGCTGAAGTCGGTGTACCGCGCCGCAGGCTGGGACCTGCTCGACGATCGCTATCTGCAGATCCAGGGCCTGCTCGCCGCTATGCCGATGACAATGGCGAACGGACTGTCGTTCGACCTCAAAAACATGAAGCGCATGCGGACGGTTCTGACCACGACCGCAGCGAGCCTCATGCCGCTGCAGGGCGAGTATCTGGGTGGCCTCCAACCGCACCTCATGCTGGTTGGCCGGCGTGGACAGCCGTTCTTCTGGTCGCCGTTCGAGAACACCGCCGGCAATCACAATGTCGCAGTGTGCGGCAAGTCGGGCTCGGGCAAGTCGGTCGCTCTGCAGGAGCTGTGCGCCTCGATGGTTGGAGCCGGCGCGAAGGTCGTCGTGATCGACGACGGTCGCTCGTTCGAGCACTCGGCCAAGCTGCAGGGCGGCGCCTTCGTCGAGTTCACCATGGCGTCTGGCTTCTGCATCAACCCGTTCGCGATGATCGACCCTGAGCTTGCCGGGCAGGATGAGGACTATCTCATGGACTGCTTTGCGATGCTGAAAAGCATCGTGAACCAGATGGCGCGGCACATCGACAAGCTCAACGACACCGAGCGCGGCCTGATCGACGGTGCCATCAACAAGGTGTGGGCGGCGAAGGGGCGTAGCGGTTGCATCGATGACGTGATCGCTGCCCTCGAGGAGACGGGTAATCCGGTTGCGACCGACCTCGGTATCGCCATGCGCCCGTTCTCGAGTGCGGGCACCTATGGCCGCTTCTTCACCGGCGACGTGTCGTTCCAGCTGAAGGCGAACCTGACCGTCTTCGAGCTGTCGGACCTGTCGTCGCGCGAGGAGTTGCGCTCGGTCGCGCTCACCGCGATCATGTTCATGGCGAGCCAGGCGATGCGCCGGGAGGATCGCTCCGTGCCCAAGGCGCTGCTCCTCGACGAGGCCTGGCAGATGCTGAAGGGCGGCTCCATGGCCGACTTCATCGAGGCCTATGCGCGTACCTGCCGCAAGTACGGTGCCTCGCTCGTCACCGCCACGCAGAGCATCAACGACTACTACAAGTCGGATGGCTCCAAGGCGGCGCTCGAGAACAGCGACTGGTTCGTCGTGCTGCAGCAGAAGGCCGAGACGATCGCCGACTTCAAGAAGCACGATCGCTTCGAGATGGACGATTACACGGATGCGCTGATGCGCTCGCTGAAGCGCAACGGCGTCGAATATTCCGACGTGCTCATCAAAGGCCCGGAATCGATGGCGGTCGGTCGCCTCGTGCTCGATCCCTACTCCGCGACCGTCTTCTCGTCCTCACCGCGCACCTTCGCGGCGATCCACGACCTGCTCGATCATGGTCTGACGATGGAAGAGGCGATCGAGCGCGTCGCCTACCCCGAGAACCCTGAAAAGTGGAGCGACGCCGGCGACGACGCGCTTCCGATCGCCGCGGAGTGACCGTCATGGCAACGCACGCAAACCCCCTTCTCCCGCTCGCCGCGCCCAAAAGGGCCGGACGGGTCGACTATGGCTTCCTGCTCTACTTTGGGCTGCACATGGCGGGCTTTCTCGCCACGACGTTGCTCATGACGTGGGGGCTCTTCGTGCTCTTCTTCCTCGTCCTGGGCGGCCTGTCGCTCGATGGGATGATGCACCACCTCCAGAACATGACCAGTCGCTATCTGGCGGCCGGATCTGACCGCGTCGACCAGTTCAAGATCACGGTGGGTATAGCGCACCTGATCCTGTCGACCGCCCTCATCTTCTTCCGCCGGCACGCCATCCTGCCGCGCGACCCTGCCGCCCGGGAGCGCCAAGCATGACCGAAGCATCGAGTGTCGACCGCAACGACGATGGCCTTGGCCTGTCGCCCGGTCTCGAAACCACGCCGGTCCGTGCATCGGGCCGCGCGGTGCCGCGGCGGGCTGTCTTCGCGGGCTACACGATGCCGCAGCTCCTTGTCGGCGCGGCGCTCCTGCTGGCCCTGATCTGGGCCATGTGGATCAGCAAGGCCGTTATGGCCGAGAAGCCGCAGCACATCGTGAAGGCGGACCTATCGCGCATTGTCGGCGAATACGTGCAGGCGCAGGCCCGCAGTGCCACGCCGCCCGACCAGGTGCAGGCGCAGATGCGGACCTTCATGGCGGCGCTTGATACCGAGCTTCAGCGGCGTGGCGCCGCAGGGCAGGTCGTCCTCGTCGGCGAGGCGGTCCTGTCGAAGAGCGTCCCCGACATCACCGGCGAGGTCGCCAAGGCTGTCTATTCGACCGGTGTTCGCGTGCCGCAGCCCGCCTCTCCCGCTCAGATGGGTGCCATGATGCGTGGACAGGCTCCGACTGCTCCCGTTGCTGCCCCCGTCGCCGTTGCGCCTGAAGTCACGCAGATTCCGACTGGTGCTCCCGCCCCATCGCCCTTTGGCGCGGTAGGGATGGACACGGCTCAAGCGGTCCCCGCCCCGGCCCCCGACCTTAGCGCTGCTGGCGCCAGCGTCTCGACCTTTGGTGGTCCCAGTGGCCAGTAACGCGGTCAGCGCACCGGCGCCGACTGAGCGCTTTCGGCCGAGGAAACGGCTTTGGGCGGCGCTCGGCCTTTTCATCGCTGGTGGCGCGTCGCTCAATGCACTCGCGGAATGGCGCGATACCCACGCCCTGCTCATCAACTCGTCAGAGTCGTTGCCGAATTGGGCCTTCGTGATCCACAAAACTGCGACGCCAGCGCGCGGTGAATACGTCTTCTTCGTGCCTCCTGCCTCGCCGCTCGTCGTTCGGCACTTCGGTGCAAAGAAGCAGATGTTCGGCAAGATCGTCTATGGCATGCCGGGCGACCTGGTTGAGCATCGCGGCGCCGACGTCATCGTCGCCGGTAAGCTCGTCGCGCACATGAAACCGCTGACAAAGTTCGGCGAACGACTTGTACCCGGCCCGACCGGCATCATTCCGCGTGACTGCTATTTCGTCGGTAGTCCGCACAAGGATGGCTTTGACAGCCGGTATGCGGCGATCGGCTTCGCGTGCGCGAACAAGATCGTCGGCGTCGGAAAGCCGATCCTGTGAAGCGGGCGCTGGAGTCCGTCGCGATCGTCGCCCTCCTCTCGGTTTCGCTGAGCTCGGCGACCCGCGCGAGCGACCATGGCATCGTCGGGCAGACATTCCCGATCGTGGAGCCGGATCTGCTCGCTACGATCGAGGCGAAGCTCCAGCGGCTGCAGGCGAATGGCGACATCGATCGCATGAATGCGGCCTTCGCTCGCAGGGCGGAGGCCCGCGTGCGGCGTCCGAAACCCGTCGCCGGTATCACCCCCGCGACCGAAGCGCGGACCTGGGCCTATGACCCGACGATCACGATCGAGCGCGACGTTCAAGATCAAAAGGGCAACTACATCGCCCGGCGTGGTCAGACGGTAAATCCACTCGATTTCACCGCCGTCACCCAGGCTCTGGTGTTCGTCGACGGTGACAACAAGGCCGAGATGGCGTGGGCGACCGCCCAATACAGCGACCTCAAGGCCAAGATCATCCTCGTCAGCGGCTCCCCCCTCGAGGAGATGACGGCGCGGCAACGCCGCTTCTACTTCGATCAGGAAGGTCGCCTGACGGGCAAGCTCGGCATCCGGCACACACCCGCCGTCGCCGTGCAGGACGGCCGCGTCATGAAGCTCTCCGAAATCAAGCTGAAGGGAAACAGCTGATGCCTCTGTGGCTCGATCTCCTGAAGACGCCGATGGCAGCGCCGGAAACGGCGGAGCTGCGCGGTATGCGCCGCACCTTCCAGTTCCTGTGCGTGGCATCTGCGGTTGGCGTCCTCGCCATCTCTCCGCTTGTGAAGCTCTTTGGTCGCCCCGCGTCCTTCGTGGTGGCGGCCGTCCTCGCGACGACGGCCCTTCACACGGCGCTCTACGTTTTCCGGAAGAACCGCGCGGACAACGCCTACCTCGACGCCGCCACTTCGCCGGAGGAGGCCGCGTGAAAGGCCTGCGCCTCCTCACCCTCGCGCTCTCCGTGTTCGCCCTATCGGCGGTGTTGAGCCCGCGCGCGGAGGCGCAGTCGAAGTGTACCGGCAAGTTCGTGAACCCGATCACGGATGTGTGCTGGTCGTGCCTGTTCCCGCTTTCGGTCGGTGGCCTCAAGATCTGGCCGAGCAATCGTCCCGACACAGACAACCCCAGCTTGCCCGTCTGCGCCTGCGGATCACCCGTCCCGCGCATCGGTATTTCGGCCGGCTTTTGGGAGCCGGTGCGTCTCGCCGACGTGTCGACCAAGCCATGGTGTTTCGTGAACCTCGGCGGGACCAAGATCTCGCCCGGCTTCGACATCGGACAGGGCAATTTGTCGGGGCCGTCGCAGAAAGGTGGGAACGGACAGAACACGTCGAAGTGGCATGTCCACTGGTACGTATATCCGCTGCTCTACTGGATGGAGATCCTCGCAGACTTCGCCTGCTTCGAGCAATCGTCCTTCGACATCGCCTATATGACCGAGGTCGATCCGCTCTGGCAGGACGACTCTCTCACCGCGCTCATCAATCCTGAGGCGGTGCTCTTCTCCTCACCGATCGCGCAGGCCGCGTGTGCCGGTGACTGCATCGCAGCGACCGCCAAGCTGCCTCTCGATGCGACCTTCTGGTGCGCTGGCTGTCAGGGACCGATGTACCCCGTCAACGGCAACATCGCTGCCTCGATCGGCCACGTTCAGGCGTCGCGCCTGGCGCTTGCGCGCTTCGCCTTCAAGATCCACCGCGAGGGCCTCGCGTGGGGCACGATGGGCTCCAAGGGCCTCTGCAACAAGTACCCGATGCCGGTGCTGCGCAAGCAGCAATACCGCGTCCAGATGACCAACCCGATCCCGACCGTCAGCGGCAAGTATGCCTGCTCGCCTCTAGGTGCCTCGACCATGCCCCCGCAGGCTGGCCGGGCCTTCCCCGTGAAGGGCGAGGACATGGGCTACCTCGTCTGGCGCAAGCGCAACTGTTGCGTGCTGTGAGGAACCACTGACATGCGTCGCTTCACCATCGTCCTCGCTCTGGTCGCCACGATCGGCGGGATTCAGGCAATCGCTCAGACCGTCGACGGTCTGGATCTCGACGCCATCAAGCGCCGCTCGGCGGCCATGCAGGGCGATGCCGAGACGTTCGCCGACCACGTCCGCAATCGTGGCGACGCCTTCCGCGAAGAAGCCGTGGCGGTCCAGACCAAGGCCACCGGAAACCTCGTCGAGCTGGCGAAAGCCGACCTGCCGGTGAACGGCGACGGTGCTTTCGATTTCGATGAGATCATCAAGGGCGCCAGCCAGAACGTCTCGTCGACAGGCCGGGGCGACGCGCCTCAGTTCATAGCGTTCGCCAGCCTCTCGATGCCGGTGCCGGCGCTTCGCCAGCTGATCGCCGACACGGCGAAGGCCGGGGGTGTGGTCGTCTTTCGCGGTTTCCCTGGCAATTCGATGAAGGCGTTCAGCGAGGCGTTGAGCAAGGTCGTGACCGAGAAGGACCAGCTCTCGAACGTCGGCATTGATCCCCGGCTTTTCCGTGCCTTCGATGTTCAGGCCGTGCCGACCTATGTGGCGGTGTCCTCCGACTTCGACCTGTGCTCGGGCCTTAACTGTCGCACCGCGGTGCCCGCGCACGATCGCATCACCGGTAACGTCTCGGTCCGCTATGTGCTCGATACCTTCGTGTCGGCCCGCGGACCGGGTGCCGGTGTCGCCTCCGTCGCGCTGCGCAACATGGCGAAGGCCAGCTAGATGAAGCGGGTCGCCGCCTCCCTGTTTCTCGCCATCCTCGTGGGTGGCGCCAGCGGCGTCATCGCGCAGACGACGATCGAAGAGGCGCGTCAGCAGGGCAATGCCATGGGCAAGGCGATGCGCGCCGATGATAGCCTCGGCCCGAATGAGCTGAAGCTGCAGGAGCTGCCCGGGTATGGCGGCACCGATCTGCCAGAGAAGGGCTATTTCGACGATCCCGACAAGCTGACGATGGATGGGAAAGTCGCCGCGCCGACGAGCGACGCATACGGCACCGTTACCGACAAGGGCGGCACGCGGCCGAGCTTCAGCAATGCCGAAATCCTCGCTGCGACCTCGCGGGGCACCGCGATCGAGAAGGATCCCGAGACCTATCTCGGCGGGCAGGACATTGGCGGAAGCCAAGGCACCTGCACCGCGCTTCCCCCATCGGTGGGCTCGAAGGGCTATTACGAAGCGACGTGCAACAAGGGCTCGAAGGTCACGCAGGCCAACGAGATCTGCCGCGGCAATATGGTCCCGCACGTCGTCAACACCGCCCGCTATTTCTACTACGGCGTTCTCGACAAGAACGAGGGCTACGGCTTTGCCCGCAATAGCGTCATGCAGGCTCGGACCGCGGCCGGCGTCTGCCGTACCGAGCCGGTGTCGAAGCACATCTGCGACGCGCAGATCGACCTCGGCGCAGGCGGCACCAACGTCGAGGACTATCGCAAATTCTGTAAGGGCAAGCTGAGCGGCACGGCGCAGCTCTATTCCTGTTCGAGCGAGCTTCCCGCCAGTGACACGGGTAGCCACCAGAATTTTCGCACCGGCACGGTCTACTTGAAGAAGGAAGGCGAAGTCAGCGTGTCCGTCACTCGCAACGAGGGCACCTGCCCGTCGCTTGCCGCAGACACCAGCTGCACGCCGCAGGCGGCCGAGGTGTGCACCGAGGGCCCTGAAACACGCACGATTGAAGGCTTGCCAGTGACGCAGAGCTGCTGGGCCTGGTCGCGCACCTTTACCTGCCAACGGCTCGAACCGGCGAGCGACTGCGGCTCGCTGGACGACAACAAGCAGTGCAAATTCCTGCGCGACGAATGTCTCGACGATCCCCAGTCGGGGGCCTGCAAGGTATCGCAGCGCGTCTATAGCTGCCCGCTGCCGGATGACCCGGCGTCGACCGACAAGCAGTATGTCTGCGGCAACGACGTCTACTGCCTCAACGGCAACTGCGAGCAGATCGAGCGCGAAGCCTCGACCGAGTTCAAGGACGCGCTCGTCGCGCTTCACTCGATCGGCGACGCCGGCAAGCAGTTCGATCCGAACAACCTGACGGTCTTTTCCGGCGAGCGCGGGACCTGCAACAAGAAGATCTTTGGCGCGTCCAATTGCTGTTCGGGCAAGGGTGTGCCGTTGCTGACGCCTTGGCTGTGCAGCTCGGCCGAGAAGCAACTCGACGAGAAGGACGACAAGGGGCTGTGCCACAAGGTCGGCTCCTATTGTTCGGACAAGGTGCTCGGCATCTGCGTCACGTCGAAGGACGCCTATTGCTGCTTCGGCAGCAAGCTATCCCGCATCCTGCAGGAGCAGGGCCGCCAGCAGATCAACAAGCCGTGGGGCAAGCCCAAGGACGAGACCTGCAAAGGCTTCACCATCGAGGAGTTTCAGCGCCTCGACCTGTCGAAAATGGATTTCTCGGAGGTCTATGCCGAGTTCATGGACGCCGCGAAATTGCCCGACGAGGTCAGTGTCATGACCGACATCCAGCAGAAAATTCAGGGGTATTATGACCTTCACGGGGGCAAATGATGTGGAAGGTCCGGGGGGACCATGCGCCGTCGACATGTCGGTGCTCGACCTCGCCATCTTCCTGCGGATCCACCGCTCCGGGCGCGGCACGTCAGCCGGCGAGGTCGCACAGACGGTCGGGCACTGGTTCGACTGTCAGATCGACCCGCGAGAGATCGAGCGATCGTTTCCTCGCATGGTCGACGCCGGTTGGCTCGTGCGCCGCGACAGCGGGATGCGCGCCACGATCAAGGGCCGCAAGCACGGCCGCAGTCACCTCCGTGGGATCGTCCGCATGCTCGATCAGGGCACCAAGATGCTCGACGTCGCGCGGATGATGCACGTCCTTCAACTCGCAATGATTGAGCTCGACGGGGAGCACGACGATGATGACGATCAGGGATAACCGCCGCGGCCGCGTCGCCGCCACGCTTCTCATGCTCCTCGCAGCTGCCGCGCCGGTCGCGGCGCCGGCGGGGGCGCAGTCGCTCGATCTCCAATCAGTGGCGATGGCCGATGCCGGCGACGACGCGGAGAGCGAGGACCAGGTGCAGCCTGAGGTCCTCGAGGCAAACGTCGATACGCCTGTTCAGGGTGACGATTTCTACTGCGGCCAGCGCCGCCTCGGGCAGTGGTTCTATTGCGAGCGTCCGAAGACCCCCCCCAAGTCCCCGCAACCTGCCCAGCAGGCTCAAGCATCGGCGACGGACCGGATGAAGGCGATCTCCAAGCAGCTCAACGAGCTGAAGAACCGCGCCATCCTCGAGCCGACCGAGGCCAACGTCATTGCCTATGTGCGCTATCAGCGCGAGCAGTTGGATCGGGCCTCCACCTTCTCCGACACCTGGCAGCGCGCGCTCTGGCAGAACCCCGACATCGACTACACGCTGCAGCGACCGGTCTCCACCGTCGGCAAGCGTGCCTGGACCGATAACCGCAGCGCAACGCGCGATCAGGCGCTGTCTCGTATCGGCCAGCGGTACGGCATGTTCTACTTCTTCGCGCAGAGCTGCGCCGCGTGCGAGGTCTTCTCTCCGATCCTCCGCTCGGTCGCCGACAGTCATCGTATGACCGTGATGGCCGTCTCAACCGATGGTGGTCCGAGCCGAACCTTCCCCAATTACGTGGTCGACAGCGGCCAGCGCGAGCGCATGGGCGTGCCGCTGGCCACGCCTGCGCTCGTCCTCTTCGACACCGTGACCCGCAAGACCGTGCCCATCGGCTTCGGCGTCATGTCGGCCGACGAGGTCATGGAGCGGATCTTCATGCTCACCAACACCAAGCCGGGTCAGGATTTCTGATGACCGCTACCACCTGCAAACCCCGCCCCTCCCCCTTCCGCGTCTTCCTGCGGCGGTCCGCCGCGGTCGTCGCGTGCCTCGGGGCCGCGAGCATGATCCCGGTCGACATCGCGCGTGCCGACGTCGCCGGGCAGATGAATAGCTTCTTCCAGGACGCGGGCGGCGCCGCCAATGTCACTGGCCCCAGCGCATATCAGGGCCAGAGCGCCGGATACTATTCGATGGGCAATGTCTGGACCCGCTTCCCGCAAAAGAGCGTGCAGCCGCTCAATCTCCAGATGCCGAGCGTGCGCGCCGGGTGTGGCGGCATCGACATCTTCACCGGCTCCTTCTCGTTCATCAACGGCGCCGAGATGGTCGCTATGCTGAAGGCGACCGCGAACAACGCGCTCGGCTTCGCGTTCCAGCTCGCGATCGACAGCGTCTCGCCCGAAATCGGCAAGGTCATGGATGGCATGGCCAACAAGGCGCAGCAGATGAACCAGATGAACATCTCGTCGTGCGAGGCAGCGCAGGGCCTGGTGGGGGGCCTATGGCCGAAGATGGCCGGAGCGCGGTCCAACGTCTGCGCAGCGATCGGCAACAGCCAAGGTATCTTCTCCGACTGGGCGCGGTCCCGTCAGGAGTGCGGACCGGGAAATAAGCAGGAGTCGACGATCGACGCCAACACCGATCCCAAGGTGGCGGAGAATGCGGCCGGCACGCCGCGCAACTACACCTGGGACGCAATCCAGAAGTCCAATAAGTTCGGCACCTTCGATCAGGCGTTCTCGGAATACCTGATGACCCTCGTCGGCACGATCATCGTCAACCCGAAGGGTGGCGATGACGGCGGCCCGGCTGTGGTCTTTCATGGGCCTGCCGAGGAGGCGGTCGTCACCGCCCTTCTCGATGGTACGGGCACGGGCGGGCAACCGGTCAAGTTTCTGAAGTGCGACGAGCAGCTGAAGTGCCTCAAGGTCACCGAACAGAATCTTCAGATCGCGACCGGACTTCGCACGAAGATCAAGGGCATGATCGACTCGATCAACTCGAAGATCCGCACCGACAGCGCGCTCGACGTTGGGGAGCAGCAGCTCCTCAATATGACGACGATCCCGCTCTACAAAATGCTCGCGGTCCAAGCGATGGCACACCAGAGCTTTAATCCCGGTGAGACGAACGCTCTTGCCGAGATCGTCGCTGTGAACATGCTCTCGGCGATGATCGACAACATGCTCGATCGGATCAGCCAGTCATCGGTCCAGGTCCAGTCGGGTGACGTCGACGTCAGCAAGGCATGGCGCGAGCAGCTGGCGTCGGCACGTGACCGCTACTCGCAGCGCGACTTCAAGCTGAACGACAAGCTCAATCAGACGATCTTCCTCATCAACAAATCCGTGATGCTGGAATCGACCCTGCAGAACAGCATGTCGCCGGCGATGGCCGCTTCGCTCAATTTCTCGCGCGGGCTGAGCGCGCAGGGCCTCAACTAAGGACGAACGGCATGGTCGAGGTCTTCACGATCGGCGGTGGCGAATACATCGTCAACACGTTCAACGCCGTCGCAGCGTGGACGGGAGGGGGCGGCTACCGTTCGCTCCTTCGCGTCGTCATGGTCCTCGGCCTGATCTATTCGCTTCTGTGCGTCGCCTTCACGATGAACGTCCGCGTCTGGATGAACTGGTTCATTGGCTCGACGCTCATCTACATGTGCTTGATGGTCCCTACCGTGTCGGTGAAGGTGACCGACCGCATCAACCCGTCGCTGGCCCCTGCCGCCGTTGCCAACGTGCCCCTCGGGCTGGGCGTGATCGCGAGCTTCACCAGTCAGGTCGGTGACTGGCTCACCCGCACGGCCGAGACGGTCTTCACGATGCCAAGCCAGCTGAACTACTCAACCAACGGCATGGTCTATGGCGCGCGCCTTTTCGACGCGACGCGCAATTTCGAGATCCGCGACGCCGAGTTTGCGACCAACCTGTCGGCGCATTTCAAGAACTGCGTGTTCGGCGACATCATGCTCGGTCAGAAGTCGATGACCGACTTGGCGAACGCGAAGGACCTATGGAGCGCGATGGGGCCGGGTTCGGTCGCCCGGTCGCAGCCTTGGGTCAGCCGCAACGGTGCGTCGGTGACAAGCGACATCATCACGTGCAACAACGCCTACAACCTGCTCTCAGAGCAATGGATGCCGATGATCGCGGCGCACACGCCGATCTGGTCGAAGCAGGCCTTCCCCAAACTCTCGACCGCCGTCGCCTCGGCTAAGCTTCGTGCCGATGTTCCGATCGTCAATCAGGCCTTCACCGCCTCGAGCGCCAACTACGAAGCCGTGATGCGGCAGAACACGGCGATCAACGCGTTCATGCAGGCTCGCGACGGGATGGCCGGCGGTCCGGGCGCGGCGTCGATCGATACCTTCGCCACGACGCGGGCGGACATTCAGGCGCGCAACACGTACAACTCGATCGCCCAACAGGCGATGAGCTGGGTTCCGATCCTCAACATCGTGCTCACGGTCGTGTTCTACGCGATGTTCCCGGTGATTTTCCCGCTCTTCCTGATGCCTCAAACGGGGGTCGGGGCGCTCAAGGGCTATCTGACCGGGTTCTTCTACCTCGCGTCTTGGGGGCCGCTGTACGTCATCCTCCACATGATCTGCATGACGCGCGCCACCAGTGCCGCCCAGGGCGCAGCGGAAGGAGGTATGTCGCTAGGCACGTTCGCGGGCATCGGCGCCGTCAATGCCGAGACGGCCACGATCGCCGGCTTCATGCTGATGAGTGTGCCCTTCCTCGCGGCGGGTCTCGCCAAGGGCGCGATGAGTATCTCGGGTCAGGCGACATCGGTCCTCAACCCGGCTCAGAACGCAGCTGAAGCGGCTGCGGCCGAGCAGACGACCGGCAACTATTCTTATGGCAACACGAGCTTCGCCAACTCGACATCGAACATGCGTCAAAGCAACAATTGGCAAGACACACCCATGTTTTCGTCGGGTGCTGCCGGTTCGAGCTTCCGATTTGACAATGGTGCCACCGCAAGCAGCTATGGCAACGGCCACTCCGTAATTGATACAAACGGGGCAATTAGTCGATTTGAGAGCACGCCGACCCTCAATGCGGGCTTCCTTTCGGATATGAAGACCACGAAGAGCGCCTATGACCGATCTGCTGAAAGTGACGAGGCCTCTGCAGCGGCGTTGACGACATATAGCCAGACGGGTCGTTGGGCCACCGGGGTTTCTGCCGAGCAAATCCGAGGCTGGGAAACGGGATCAACCTCGCAGCATACTGCGACGGTCGACCGGAGCGTCCGTAACAGTCAGGGCACATCTACCGGCCTCGAGGATCAAAGCGCCATTACGCAATCGAGGCGGCTTACCGACGGCAACAATCGTAGCGCTGAGACAATCGACACTGTTCGTGGCACGATCGGAGCCAGCATCGGCGGGGGTGGCGGTCGCCGTTCCAGTCCTGCTCCGGAAGGGGCAGGCGCCAACACTCCAACGACGGGCCGCGGCGGATTGCTCGGTCGTGCCGTTGGTGCTCTTCCCTCGATTGGTGGAGAGGTCTCCAAGACCGGGATCCAAGGCGACCGCCTCAGTCACAACGCGGATCAATCTCGCGGCACTGATGATCGCAATTCGACGACGCAGAGCGTCCGCGACGACACCACTGTCGCCAACGGCGCAAGCATCGGCGATACCGACACAAACCGCTCCGGGACGTTCGCTCGCGGCAGCACCTGTCAATCGGCGTCCAAAAAGGACCCCCTATCGGCGTCCAAAAGGGACCCCCTTCGCCGAGCAGCATAACGGGTATGACGGGTGCGCCGTTCGCGCTGGTTGCGGCGTAGGGCGGGCGTAGCCCGACCGGAGGCGCAACCAGCGCGAAGCGTCTTCTTCCGGTGGCCCCCGGGCGTCAGCTGCGATGCTTGAAGCGCCAGCTGTCGTTGCCTGTTTCGACGATGTCGCAGTGGTGGGTAATGCGGTCGAGCAGCGCGGTGGTCATCTTGGGGTCGCCGAAGACGGTGGGCCACTCGCCAAAGGCGAGGTTGGTGGTGACGATGACCGAGGTCTGTTCGTAGAGCTTGCTGACGAGGTGGAAGAGCAGTTGACCGCCCGAGCGGGCAAACGGCAGGTAGCCAAGCTCGTCGAGGACCACGAGGTCCAGGCGCGAGAGCTGGGCCGCCAGCGTGCCGGCCTTGCCGAGGCGGGTTTCCTCCTCGAGCCGGTTCACCAGATCAACCGTGTTGAAATAGCGCCCGCGGGCGCCGGCCCGTACTACATTGGCAGTGATGGCGGTGGCGAGATGCGTCTTGCCGGTGCCCGTTCCGCCGACCAGCACGACGTTGCGCCTGCCCGGAAGAAACGAGCCGCTGTACAGCGAGCGCACCAGCCCCTCGTTGATGGGAGTGTCGTCGAAGACGAAGGCGTCGAGGTCCTTCACCGCTGGCAATCTGGCGGCCGACATTCGGTAACGGACCGACGCTGCATGGCGATGGGCGGCTTCGGCGCGGAGCAGGTCGGTCAGAACCTCCATGGTCGTGCGCTTGCGTTGCAGGCCGGTGGTCACCGCCTCGTCGAAGGCACCAGCCATGCCCTTGAGGCCAAGGTCGGCCATGGCCGTCATCATCTCATGCCGCTGCATGGAGACCTCGCAGGCTGTCATAGCGGTTGCAGTCGGCGCGGGGCGGATGGAGCAGTGCCAGGTCTTCGGGTGTGACAATGGTCAGCGGCCGGGGCGGCTCGCGTCGGCGGGCCAGGATGTTGACGATGACGTCGTCGCTGGCGGTGCCGGCCAGCAATGCTTCGCGCACGGCCGCTTCCACTGCCTCCAGCCCGTCGTCGAGCACGGCCGCCAGCACCCGCACGAACCGCCGGTCGGCGTCATCCCCGGCGCCGAGCTTGCGACGCAGCCGTGACAGTGCGGGTGGCAGCTCCCAGCCCTGGAAAGGTGCGCCGTTGCGCAGGGCGCCCGGCTTGGTCGCCAACACCGGCAGATAATGCCACGGGTCGTAGATGGTCCGGTCGCGGCCAAAGAACCGGGGATGGTCGGCGACGACGTCACCATCGCAGCGCACGACGATGCGGTCGGCATAGGCACGGACCTGGACGGTGCGCCGCACTACCCTGGCGGAAACGGAATAGCGGTTGCGGTCGAAGCTGATGAGGCACGTGCCGCTCACCGCATGCTCGCTCTCGTGGAAGCCGTCGAAGGGCGCGACAACAGGCTGGAGTACAGCTTGTTCGGCTGCCCATGCCTGGGCGACCGTCAGTTCCTTCTGCTCGGGATGCTGGTGCAACTCTGCCCAGCGCCGACATTCGGCCTCCAGCCAACCGTTCAGCTCCTCGAGGCTGGCAAAGCGCAGGCGCGGCTGGAAGAACCTGCCGCGTGCGGTCTGCACCTGGTTCTCGACCTGCCCCTTCTCCCAGCCGGCTGCCGGCGAACATGCCGTCGGTTCGACCATGTAGTGGTTGGCCATGACCAGGAAGCGCCGGTTGAAGACCCGCTCCTTGCCGGTGAACACACTCGTCACCGCCGTCTTCATGTTGTCGTAGATGCCGCGCGTCGGCACGCCTCCGAAGAAGGCAAACGCCCGCGCATGCGCGTCGAACAGCATCTCCTGTGTTTCGCGCGGATAGGCCCGCACATACATGGCCCGCGACGCGCACAGCCGCACATGCGCGACCTTCACCCGCATCGGCTTGCCCGCGATCTCGACGTCCTCGTGGCTCCAGTCGAACTGATAGGCCTCGCCCGGCCGGAACAGCAGCGGGATGAACGCCGGCGCATCCATCACATCGCGACGCCGAACCTGCCGCCAGCGCGCTGCATAGCGGCGCACCGCGTCGTACGAGCCGTCAAACCCCTCACGCAGCAGCAGATCGTGGATGCGCGTGAGCCGCAGCTTCTCGCGCCGCGGCCGCGCCTCGTCTTCCTCCAGCAACGCGTCCAGTCGCGCCTGGAACGGCCCCAGCTTGGGCAGCGGCTGAACCTCGCGTCGGTAGCCCATGTCCGCCTCCGGCGCCCGGATCGCCTTGCGCACAACCTTACGCGACAGGTGCAGGTCCCGCGCTATCGCCTTGATGGCCTTCCCCCACGCGTGCTCGCGCCGGATCCTCAACACCGTCTCCAATACCAGCATCCCGATCTCGCCGCCTGACACACCGCCAAGCGAGCAGCCTAGACCACCGGGATGAGGGGTCCCTTTTCGACGCCGATCACCCCGCTACCGGGGTCCCTTTTCCACGCCGATCCACAGGCTACGGCGATCTGATCTGGGCGGCAGGCGGACGGCCGCGACGCCTGACCTGCGCGGGCAACGACCTTGCCGGTGTGCATAGTGTGCGCGATCGCGCCGATGTCGACCGACTTCGCGCGGAGATGAAGCCCGGCGTTCGCACCGTCATCGTCGGCGGTGGCTATATCGGTCTCGAGGTCGACTGCCGATTCCGATGAAGCCGCCCCTCGTTTCCGAGATGATTGCGCCCCTTCGTTCCGAGATGATGTCGCCCCCCCGGAGACAGGGCCGTGCTGGCTACGTCTGTTGTTATTTCGTTCGTGCCGGTC
>NZ_JBIEOE010000021.1:0-39994 GCF_043498045.1 Sphingomonas sp. S6 | reverse complement strand
GGCGGGCGCGGTGCCCGCCTTCTCCTGGAGAAACATCGTGAAGCTGATCGCCGAGTGGCGCCAGTCGTGGCGCCTCTGGTCCGTGCGCGTGTCCGCGCTGGGCGCCGCCGTATTCGCCTTCCTGCTCGCCGCGCCCGACCAAGCGCTGGCGATCTGGAACGCGCTGCCGACAGAGGTGAAAGCGCATCTGCCCAACCAGCAGGAGCTGGGCCTCGCCTTGCTCACCGCCGCGGCGGTGGCCCGCGTACTCAAGCAGAAGGAGGCGCGCGATGGCCAGCCTCGATAATGCCGCACCGCGTGCGGGCAAGTCGCCGCTGACCGCTCTCGCGATCACAATGGGCGTGGCGGCGGCAGCCCTGACGACGCCGTTCGTGGCTGGCTGGGAAGATGGGCCGGCCGGACCTGCGCTCCTGCCATATCGCGACATAGTCGGGGTATGGACGCAGTGCAGCGGCGAGACGCTCGGCGTGACCGCGCGATCGCCCAAAGAGACGCCCGCGGGTTGTGCGATCAAGCTCGATCGTCGGCTCGCTGGCTTCGCCCAGGCGGTCGCCACCTGCACGCCATCGCTTCGCGGACGGGACTATCAGTGGGCAGCGGCAACCAGCCTCGCCTACAACATCGGCACAGGCGCCTATTGCAAGTCGACGGTGGACCGTCGCTTTGATGCCGGCGACTGGCGCGGCGCGTGCGATGCCTTCCTTATGTGGAACAAGGCCGGGGGGAAGGTCGTCGCTGGCCTTGCGAGCCGCCGTCGTGCCGAGCGCGACCTGTGCCTGACAAGGCTGCCCCAATGACCGGCTGGCAGGTCCGGGCGATCGCCGCCGCCGTCGTAGCGCTGTTGCTCGCCGCGGCCCTCTTCACCGCCCACCGGAAGGGCGAGCGGGCAGGGGTCGACCACGTCACCGTTCAGGTGCAGCGCGATCACGCCGCCGCCGTCACGGTGGCGCGCCAGGACGAGCGCGCCGCCGTCGACGCATCCGCCACCATCGCGACCAGCGTCGCGCAACAGACGGTCGCCTCGGCGGCCGTCACGCATCACATTGTGGAGAACCTGCGCCATGCGCTCGACACTATCCCGCCTGCTCCTGCCGGCGATCCTCTGCCTGCCGCTCCTATCGACGGCATGCGGGACGACATCAACACTGCCATCGCTCGCGCGAACCGAGCGGCCGAGGCTGCCACCGCTGTCGCCGGAGCTGGTCAAGACGGAGCATCTTGAGCCGCTGGCCGCGAAGCCCCTCGGGCGGCTGGTGACGATCGACGTGGCGGTGCTGACGGAGATCATGACGCGGTTCGCCGAGGCGGTGGGCGCAGTCGAGCGCGGCAACCTGCGGGTCGGCGGCGTGATCCGGGAACGGCGGTGCGTCTCCGCGCTACTCGCTACCGGTGCGCCGCCGCCGGGGTGTCCGCCGTTGCGAACGCAATGACGTGGGGTCGGTCAGTGATGGCCGGCCCCATTTTATGTTCTGCCATGTACATGCAGGCCAACCGCGATCGCGTCGGCGGTTGATGCCCGCAGCGCGCGGTGAGATGTTCAGCTATCGCGCCATCCGCTCGGCTGCGATCCGGCGCCGGTCGTTTGAGACATGCCGGCCGGCGCCGTTGCGGCTGCCACACAACAGGGCCGGTTAGTCGCTGATCAACGCCTGCCGCGCTGCCACTGCCATCTCGCGGAACGCGGCCTGCCAAGGTCGCGCCCGCATCCTTCCACGCCCACGGCCCCTCCAGCCGCTCGATCCGGCTGTCCCATAGCTTCTCGGCGAGATGCTCGATCACCGCCTCGTCGTCGTTGCTGGTGCATAGTCGGCAGCGTGCCATGTCGAATCGCTTGCGATGTTGTTCCCGATCCGTTCCATAGCCGGATGCGGCCCGGCGAGCGAATCACGGTCGAGCTATCGATACAGATCCTGCGTACCGCCATGTCGGCTGGCGAGCAGGTGCCGCCCGACTGCGCGCCCGTTCGCCTCGCCCTGCGTTGCCTCTGGCGGCACTGCCCAGAGCGGTGGCCGCTCTATTCATTCTGGGAGGGCTGCCAGGGAGGGCACGAGATCGGCCGCCAGCAGACGATGACGTCGGCGTTTAACGGGATCATCCGCCAGCTGCGCCGCTCGGGCGCTTGGTCCGACACGTCGGGCTAATCGCGGTGTCGCGTCGCCAGCCGCAGGAACACGATCGCGCCGACCAGCGCCGCGGCGAACACCACGAATATTACGAGCTGGCCATCCATCGCGGCCGGCTATCGGAACATGGCGCTCGCGGCAAAGCCCTGAGGGGTAAGCTACCATCGGCCGTGCCAGTGACGGGCTAAGCCGTCCGCGGCCAACTGGTCGACCGCGCCCTGCGGTGCATCCGCGGGCAACGCCCAGCCCTCACCGTCCTGAAGCGCAGCGTCGATGATCGTTTGAAGGTCGGAGGGAAGGGCCGTCATGATGCGCGCCGGAGGTTATGCGGCGGCGGCAGTATCGCGCAAGCCGTCACCATGGTATCGTGGGATCGAAGCCCGAGCAGGTTCGCGAGGCAGATTTTTTATCCATGGTATGTCACATGGAAAATTGCCGCATGCCATTCAACAGGCTTGCGGAATTCCGCCATTTTTGAGGCTTGATATGACTGCCTCCCTCTCCGCCATTTCAGTACCCGAGCGGGCACGCCGACCGCCGCCGATTTCCCTCCTTGCGCTGCGACCAACGTCCTGAGCAGGTCGCTTTTCGATCCCATGATGCGGACCTCGTCGTCGGAGACCTCGACGCGTTGGGCGAGCGCGCGCAGGTGATCCCGCCGATAGCCGCCCCCGCCGAGCCTCATCCGCTCGCGCGCGGCCTGTGACAGGCGCCCGACCATCTCCGCGTGATCGCCCGCTCGCCCGTGCTCTCCAGCATCGCCTGCGCCCGGTCGGCATCGACGCGCGACTGGTCGCGGATGACCTTGAGGCCGGCGATCCGCTCCTTCAGCGCCGGGTCGTCGAGGTCGGCGACGCCCGCCTCGATCGCGTCGTAGAGGCGCTTGAGGCGCAGCTCCGATTCGGCCGCGCGGCGGTTCAGCTCGGCGATGTGGACGCGGCGCCGCTCGGATTGCTCCTCGCGGCGGCCGAGGATCGTCTCCAGCAGCTCCTCCAGCCGCTCGGGATCGAGCAGCCGGTCCTCGATGTGACCGGCGACGAGGCCATCGAGCTTGTCCATCGGGATCGCCCGCCCCTTGCAGCCGGTTTCGCCCTGACGCGCCTTGATCGAGCAGGCATAGTAGCGGTAGCGCCCGCCCTTGCCGGTGCGGATCGTCATCGCGCCCCCGCAATTGCCGCAGAAGCAGATGCCGGTGAGTAGCGTCGGGCCGATGACGACGCGGTGCGGCAACGCGGTCTTCTGGTTGCGCGCCTTCATCAGCGCTTGCACCGCGTCGAAGGTCGCGCGCTCGATCAGCGGCGGCACTGCGACGGTCACGACCTCGGCGTCCGGCTTCTTCTCCTTGGTCTTGGAGCGGCGGTTGAACTCGTGCTCGCCAATATAGGTGCGGCGCGTCAGAATGCGGTGGACCTGGCCGATGCCCCAGCGCCCGCCGTCGCGGGTGAAGATGCCGCGGGCATTGAGGTGCTTGACGATCGCCTTGACGCCCATCTGGCTGTAATCGGCCTCGGCGCCGAGCGCGAGACGGTAGATCAGGCGGATCGTGTCGGCGTGGAGCGGGTCGATCTCCCGCTTCTTCTTGGTCCTGGCGCCGCGCTGCTCGGCTGCGACGGTGCGGTAGCCGATCGGCGGCAGCGAGCCGTTCCAGAAACCCTGCCGGGCGTTCTCTTTCAGCGCGCGCAGGACGTGCTTGGCGTTCTCCTTGGACTGGTACTCGTCGAACAGCGCCATGATCTGACGCATCATGACGTGCATCGGGTCGTCGCCCATCTCCTGCGTGATCGAGACGAGCCGCACGCCGTTCTTCGCCAGCCTGCGGACGTAGAACTCCAGCTCGAAGTGATCGCGGAAGAAGCGACTGAACGAGTGGACCACCACCACGTCGAACGGCGCGGGCTTGGACGTGCCGGCCTCGATCATGCGCTGGAACTCGGGGCGGCGGTCGTTGGTGGCCGAGGCACCGGCTTCGACAAACGTGTCGACGAGCCGGTAGCTGCGCGAGGTGCAGTAGGTCTCGCCCTGCCGCTTCTGGTCGGGGATCGACACGTCGTGCTCGGCCTGCCGGACGGTGGAGACGCGCAGGTTAGAGCGCGGCGCGCTGGACGATGTCGGGCGTCTCGGCGTTCACGGCCGGTCTCCTTGCTTGTCGGATGTCGGGATCAGCTCCAGCGCCAGCACGACGCGATCGGGGATGACCTTGGGGGCGAGCTTGCGCCCGCTGCGCTCCATGCGGACGATGCCGTGGGCAATCATGGCTTTCAGCGTGCGCGACAGGTTCGGCTTGGCGCGGCCGGTCAGCGCGACCAGCGCGTCGAGCGACTCCGGCTCGCGTTCGGCGATGAGGCGGAGCATGTCGCGATTGGCAGCGGAAAGGATGCGCGCGAAGGACTCGGTCGAGCCGAACCACACCGCCGGCTCGCCCGGCGCTGGCTGCTCCTCACCCCGCATGATGCGCTTGCCCCGCGCCTTCATCTCTTCGGTGTCGGCGATGCCGATCGTCAACGTCGTCACGGTGCGCGTGTCTCCCGTCCGGGCAGCTACCGGGCCGGGCGCGAGCGTCACACGGGCCGGATGCTGTCCACAACAATTATCCCCAATAGACAACATAATCCAGGGAAATGATGGGCGCGACCGGCGCGCGTCGCACGATCCTATCGGCCGGTGGGTCCGAACAGCTCGTCGAAGAGGTCGGCGAACCAGCGCTCGAACACCTCGATCTCCGCCTCGGTGACCGGCACGCGCTCGGGCCAGTCGTCGGTGACGCGCCACGCCCTCCCGGCTGCGCGAGGCGAACCCGGCTGCGGGTCCGGCTCGATGGCATAATAATCGTAGAGGTCGTCGGGCAGGATGCCGGCGGCATTGCCAGCGCGGCGGGTGGAGCGAGGGTGACGGTCGGGCACGGACGTCGATGAAGTCTCCTGTGGTTCGTCGCGGTACGGTCCCGCCCCGCGATCCTGCCGTCTCGTTCCTGGCGGTGAAGCGGTCATGACGCGATACCTCGATCGCGTCAGCCGATCGCAGCGCCGGACGTGCCGCCGGCCCGCCGCGCCTTTGCGAACGCGCGATCCGTTGCCATGAACCGCTCCAGCATCGGCGCGATCAGCCGCGTGGGATCGGCCGCCGGCTGTCCGCTCTCGCGGGCGAGCACCTCGGCGTAGGCGGTCAGATCGCGGTGCAGGTCCGCCGGCAGTTCCAGCGTGACTTTCACGGGTTTGTCGTCGGCAATCGGGCCGAGCTTCAGCCTGGTCATGGGACGGCTCCATAGGGTTCGAGGATAAGGTCGCGCGTGACGATGATGCGCATCGGGAAGCCCGGTCGGATCGTCAGTGTCGGTGCGATGTCGAGCTGGCGGCCGACCACCTGCCGACCGGTTTGGCTGATGCCGTCCGACGCACCCTGGCGGAGAGCACGGGCGAGGTCGCTCTGCTCGCCCGAGCCGCCGGCCTGCGCGCCGACCGACAGCAGCGTCGACAGCCCGGCGGCCTTGGCCAGATCCCACCAGTGGTGGTCGACGCCGTCCTCCAGCCCGGCATAGCCTTGCGCGTCGGCACCGGGCTGGCGCTCCAGCACGATCGAGCGGCCGTTGGGGAAGATGAGGCGGGTCCAGGCGAGCAGGACACGCCGCTGGCCGAAGCCGACGCCGCTATCGTACTGGCCGACGATGCGGGTGCCTTGCGGGATCAGCAGCAGGCGTCCGGTCGGGCTGTCGTAGACGTTCTCCGTCACCTGCGCGGTGACCTGGCCAGGCAGGTCCGAGCGTATGCCGGTGACGAGCGCAGCGGGGATCACTGCGCCGGCCTGCACGACGAACGGCGATGGCGGTGCCGTCACGCGATCCGGCGCGACGGTGCGCCGGTCGGCCGTCTGGTTGAGGAAGGCTAGCTGTCGATCCTGCGTGGTGGGCGCGGCCGTCTGGCCGGGCGCTCCCATGCCGACGAGGTTCGGCATCCCGTCGCCTGGTCCACTGCCGCCCGTCGTCGCGGTGGCTGCACCGGACTGGAAGAACACCCGGCTGGTGCGCGCCGCCTCCAGCTCCTGCCTCCGCCGTTCCAGTTCCTGGCGGCGGCGCTCGGCCTCGGGGTCGGGCGGTGTGGACGAAGCCGGCGCGTCGATCCCCGGCACCGGCACGGGCTGCCTGCGGTTCTGCGCGTCGAGGATGGGCCGGCCGAGATCGCCCGGTAGCGGCGGTCCGAGCACGGGGCCGGCATAGTCCTTCCGCAGCGCGTTGAGGCCGTCCGGCGTCGAGCGGCCATCTGTCGTGTAGACCTCCTCGGCGGGCTTGCCGCCCTGTTGGCCCTGGAGCGCGTAGGTCAGCGCGCCGCCGAGGCCGACGCTTGCCACGCCGCCGATCACCGCCAGCGCCTTGCGCGACAGCCGCGTGACGCGCGGTGGCTCGGGCCGCAGCCGCATCGGCGCGACCGGCTCGCCGGTCAGCGGCCGGGCGTCGTCGTCGGCTTCTAGCTGGCTCAGTTCGCTCTTCTCGGAATTGATGCCGCTCATGACGACGGCCTTCCATCGGTACGGAGGATGCGGACGGTCAGCTGATCGTCGCCCTTGCCGAGCCGCAGTTCGGCGGCACCGAACAGGCGGTCGACGATCAGGACGTTGCCGTGGACACGGCTGTTGACGATCTCGGGTTCGCCTTCGGGACCGACGACGAAGAGCGGCGGCATCTCGCCCTGGACGATCCCGCGCGGGAACTCGACGTAGACGCGGCGACCATCGTCGTAGACCGCGACCGGCCGCCACGGCGGCGCGTCGCCGGTGAGCGCATAGCGATAGGTGCGCTCGGCGGCGGCCGGGATGATCGGCGTCGCCGGCACCAACGGCTGCTGCGACGGCGGTGGTGCCGGATAGTTCCACGCCACCAAAGGCATGTAGGGCCGCTCGCCCGCGTGCAGCTCGATCACGTAGAGCCGCCGGTCGGTGGTGATAACGAGGTTGGTGGAAAGGTCCGCCCGCGTCGGCTTGACGAGGACGTGGACGCGGCGGGTGTCGCCGGCTCCGCTCTCGGTATCGCCACCACCTATCGCCCCGACAGCGTGATCGATGTCGAGCATGAGCAGTTTGCAGGCGCGATGCAGCGTTTCGGCGAACTCACCGGTGAGGATGTCTTTCAGTGGCAGGGGTATCTCGCCGCGCACCGCCGCCGTCGCGCGGACTTCCGTGCCGCCGGTGCGACGGCAACCGATCATGGGCACCCGACGGTCGCCACCGCCGATCTCGCGCCGGCGGAAGCGAAGGCGTTGTTTGCGCGGATCGTCGGCGGCACTTGGACGGCGGCAGACGCCGAACTGTTCCGTGCGCAAATGCGGACGGAAATGGCACGCATGTCGCTGGACGATGGCATGGTAATGCAAATCCACCCCGGCAGCTATCGCAACCACAATGCCGGCCTGTCCGCCAGCCATGGACGCGACAAGGGCGCCGATTTTCCGACGCGGACCGAATTCGTGCAGGCGCTGAAGCCGATGCTGGACGTCGTCGGCAACGCCTCCGACCTGACGATCATCCTCTTCACGCTGGACGAAAGCGTCTATGCGCGCGAACTGGCTCCGCTAGCCGGTCATTATCCCTGCCTGCGGCTCGGCCCCGCCTGGTGGTTCCATGACAGCCCCGAAGGCATGCGCCGTTTTCGCGAAATGACGATGGAAACGGCCGGCTTCTACAATACGGTCGGCTTCAACGACGATACCCGTGCCTTCCTCTCCATCCCCGCCCGCCACGACGTCGCGCGGCGCGTGGATTGCGCCTTTCTTGCTCGCCTGATCGCCGAACATCGCATGCAGGACTGGGAGGCGGCCGATCTCGCACAGGAATTGACGAGCGGCCTGGTTCGCCGGGCGTATCGGCTGTGAGGCTGTCCACCGAGACCGCCGATCGCCTGCCCGCCGCCGTGGTGCGCGGTGACTATGATCGCCAGAAGCAGCGTGCGGGCATCGTCCATCTGGGCATCGGCGCATTTCACCGCGCCCATCAGGCGGCCTATACCGATATGGCAATGGCGGCGGGCGATCGCGACTGGGCGATTACGAGCGTGTCGCTGCGCTCGCAGCAGGTGCGCGATCACCTCGCTCCTCAAGGCTGCCTGTATACCGTCACCGAGCGGCAGGCCAGCGGTCCGGCGATACGGCTGGTAAAAGCCGTCACCGATGTGATCGTCGCACCCGAAGCGCCGGGGCGTGTACGCGCGGCACTTGCCTCGCCGGCACGCGGATCGTGACTCTGACCGTGACCGAAAAGGGGTATGCACAGGACGCTAGGGCAGGCGTTGCCGTGGCGGGAGCGACACCGCGCTCCATCTATGATTATTTCGCCCAAGCGGTGATCGAGCGGCACGACGCCGGATTGGCACCACTGACGCTGATTAGCTGCGATAACCTTTCGAACAACGGCGGCGTGCTTCGGCAGCGGCTGGGCGCACATCTGGATAGACTCTCACCGTCGCATCGTCGCTGGTTCGAGGAGGCATGGACCTGCCCCGCCACGATGGTCGATCGGATCGTTCCCGCGACGACCGCAGCGGACCTCGATGCCGTGGAGGAGATGCTCGGCATGCGCGACGAGGGTGCGGTAATTACCGAGCCGTACAGCCAGTGGGTGATCGAGGATCGCTTTGCCGACGACCGGCCGCGATGGGACCTCGCCGGCGCCACCTTCGTCGACGATGTGGCGCCGTTCGAAACGGCCAAGCTGCGCATGTTGAACGGCGCGCATTCGGCGCTCGCCTATCTCGAGCTGGCACGTGGGCATGCCTTCGTTCATCAGGCCATCGCCGATCCCGAAATCGGGCCGCTCATCGGCCATTTGATGTGCAACGAGGCAGCACTCACGATCCGACCCAGCCCGGGGCAGCACCTCGACCGCTACGCCGATCTGCTGCTCGCGCGCTTCCGTCATCCTGCGCTTCCGCATCGACTGATACAGATTGCCGCGGATGGCTCGCAGAAGATCGGCGCACGCTGGCTCGCTACGCTTGCCGACAATCGTGCCGCGGGACGATCCTCCCCAGCTATTCTCCAGGCGATTGCAGCATGGGTCCTGTTCGTACGCGGTGACCGGCAATCGGTCGACGATCCGAACGCGGAAATGATGGCACAGGCTTGGACGCGAGCGGGGTCTGACGGCGTGGTCAACGCGCTGCTCGGACCCTCGGGCATATTCAGCGAAGGCCTTGTTCTGTCGAACGACGAACGCGTCAAGGTTCGTAACCTGTTGTCGTAGGTGTCGCCGGAGGGACTCCACAGAGCCACGCCGAACTTAACTGCCGGCATGTGCAGGGAGGTGATTAGAAACGATGGCAGCAAGTCATCCACGTTCAACGATACATATTTAACAGGAAATTTGGTAGGTTAGCTGCCGTTCCGAGAAGCTGCTCGCAGCCGTCCGTTCAACCAGTCGAGAGCGAGGCCGCTAGGTACTGATGCCGCGACTATCAGACTAATTGACTGCCACGTGGGCCAAGCCTGTTGCCTACCCAAAACGAGAAAAAGGTAGCATAGAACGACGCCAAGCACACTGAAGCCGTAATCGTATCGATTAGGTCGCCGTCTTCGCATGGTTACACGATGGCCGAAGCCGACGATGTCCGCAATTAGGGCTAAGCGGACGGGAACCGGGAGCATGTTTGCTCAGCACGCGCTCAGTTGAGCAGCCAGATCGCCGCAAGGATCAAAGACCCCACGCCCGCAATGCGAACGGCACCGGCTGGAACGGGCCCGTTAGGGATCCTCGGCCTGACCGAACCATGCGCTTCGTGTCATGGCTAATTTGTCGCGCCAACAACGGAAGGGCTGCTCCAAAGAAGCCAAAAAGCCGTCCGGTCAAAGTTCTCATGCTTGGAGACTAGTCGATCCCCGGAATGTCGGCGATTGGATCGTTTGTGTTGCGGCCATCCGGTCAAGGCTGATGACTACCATGTTCCCGCCGCGATCCGACGCTGGCGCTCGCCTTCGGCCGCGCTGGTGCTTGGGTGGGGATGAGGTGCTGTGGGAATGGAGCCCATCGGGGCCCACCGCGTGACGATCACGCCTTTTGCGCCAACCTGTTGGTCCAGCAGCCGCCACGCACCGGGTATGGTGCTCTCGGCGAACAGTCGCTTGCCCTTTCCGAGCACGACGGGAAAAGTCATCAGCACCAACTCGTCAATCAGCCCCGCAGTGAGCAGGGGAGGGTAGAGTGTGGATGATCTTGGATGAGCAGATCTGGGCCATCACTCTCCTTGAGTTGCAGCACTGCGGCAATGCCGGCGAGGCGGTGACTGTTGGCCCAATCGAGCGACTGAACGCCATGAGTGACGACGTGTTTGTCTGCCGCGGTTAACGCCTCGCCCATGGCGGCCATTTCGCCTTCAACGTACGGCCAGTACCCGGCGAAAATGTCGTAGGTCCGCCGACCAAGTAGGAGTGCGTAGGGTTTGCCGGAAAAGCCCGCTCAGGACCGGTCCGATCACATCCTCTGCGATGCCGAAGACCCAGCCTCCCTGATCCAAGCCATCGGACGGGTCCTCGGTTGGACCTCCAGGGGCTTGCATGACGCCGTCGAGCGACACGAAGGCTGCAGCGGTCAGCTTGCGCATTGATCTATCATCCGAAATCTTTCCGCGCACCCTCATCCTTTACTGGAACACGCCAATCGGCAAGCGAACAGTACAGCCTCTGCGGCACAGGGACGAGAGGCTGCTTTGAGGCTGCAATGACCTTGCTGACAGAGACGAAATCTGGGTTATCACGGCGGAGGGGGCGGCAGCTCTCGACCAATATATTGCGGACGGCTAGCCCCACACATCTCCGTCGCCCCATCGCTGAGCTAGGCCTTTGCTGCTGTGAGAGATCGAGGTGAACGAATGTCAGAAGTTGAGAAGCGGGCAGGGCGTTAAAAATCGATTGTGGGTCTCTGCTGCCGGGAAGCTGCCAGAGACTAGCCGCCGACGGCCGATCATCCATCCGGACGGATCGCGCACCGGGCGACGCACACGCTCGCGCAGGATTGATTAACCTGGATCGGGTAACGGGTTCGTGGCGAGGCATGGGAGCAGACGATTGCCGCTCGATCAAATGACAATCTATGTGTTGACGGCGTTGTTCACGATCGTCGCAGGGATCGTCACGCTGGCATCGGGCACGCGGGAGGGCGTGGCGGGCTGGCGAAGTTTCTGGGGCGGCGGCTATGTCATGCTGGGTATTGGCATGGCGGTCTTCGACTTGCCAGCCGTCGATCGCGCCGTCCGCGTCTCCGCCGGCGCCATCCTGTCGCTGTGCGGGGCGGTGCTGGTAACGCAGGGTGTGCGGCTGCTGGCCGGGCGCACTCCCCATTGGCCGCGGCTGGTTGCGGCGCTGCTGGCCGTCTCGCTGGTGCCCCTGCTGTCGCATGATCTCGCGCATCGCCTGCAGCGCATCGCCTATATCGATTATACGATGATGATCGCGGACGTCTGGGCTGCGGTGACGGCCTTGCGTCTGGCCCGGCACGAACGCCTCCGAACCGCCTGGATGCTTGGCGGCACCTTCGTCCTGACCGCCGTGATCGGCTTCAGCCGCGGCAGCCTGTCGGCGGCGTTCGCGCTCGGCATGAATGCGCAGTTCGATTTCATCAACAATATCTGGATGGCGATGGCGCTAGCCGCCTGCTGGCCGATGCGCGGCAACCTGCCGACGCTGGTCGCGGCCGAGCGGGCCGAGCGCGCGCTGCTGCGCCTCGCCACCGAGGATGCGCTGACGGGCGCGCTGAACCGCACCGGCCTCGATCGGCTGCGGGCGCGGATGACGGGGGGCGCCGGGCTGATCCTGATCGACCTCGATCATTTCAAGGCGCTCAACGATCGGATGGGTCATGCCGAAGGCGATCGCACGCTCCAGCTGGTGGCCGCGGCGGTGCGCGAGGTGGGCGGTCCGGGCTCGCGCTTCGCCCGGCTGGGCGGCGACGAATTCCTGCTCGTCCTGCCGGGCCGCTCGCTGGCCTTCACGGCGGAGACTGCGGACCGGGTGTGTGCGGCGGTCGAGGACGCGGTGCTGGCGCACCGGCGGATCGAATGGGGCCGGTACGGCGATCTGCCGCCCGTCACCGCCAGCATCGGCGTCGCCAGCGGCAATGTCGCGGGCGAGGGCTTCGCCCGCCTAGTCGCCGAGGCGGACGAGGCGCTGTATCGAGCCAAGCGCGCCGGCCGCAACCAGGTCGGCCTCATGCGGGATGCCGCTTAGCACCGCAGGTCGGGAAGTAGCACACCGGAGAGAAAGGTAGATAATCCCACCGTCAGGCTTGATATCGCGCCCTGCTTGGCAGCGTACTGTCTCCGGCAAAGCCCTAGACCGCAAACGCGAGATGCGCCGCCAAACCTTCTAAAGCGGGTTGGATATCCCGTCGTCCGCCGGCGTCAGGATCGCCATCAGCAACGCTTTGGCTCCGGGGACAATCAAGAAGATTGTGATAAAGCGCCAAGATGGCGGGGTTAAATGCGTGCGCGCCTGACGTTGGATGTAGAATGCAACTTGCCGCTTCAACGTCGGCTTCACATTCCCTTGTCCTGGCATCGGGCGTCCGCTTTCTCCTCTGCAGACTGGCTGATGCGGTGATGGCCATCAAATGTCATGGCTCGCATTGGAAGGCGAGACTTCGAATGCGCCGGCGCGGGCGTTAGCTGCGGTATTCGCCTCCTGCTTGGATGGCAATCGGTTCGCCTGATGCAAGGCGTAGCGCCGTCCGGCGAGCATCGGGGCGATCCCATGCGACGAACGTTGCGTCGACGATCGGCTGCATAATGACAACGGCCAAACGACCGAGCCGGGGGGCGATCAACGACGACGGCAACCTCATCGCGAGCGGCGCTTCGTATTGACGTGGAATATCACAAGGATTGGAGCCGGATCGCTTTGGGCGTTGGATGCGCCAGCTAGACGGTGCAGCCGCTCTACTGTCGTCTTCGATCAAGAATGTGGCGTTTGCGGATATACCCTCCAAGCCGCGCTCCACCCACCATCGGCCTCAACAAGCAGGTATCGGCAGCGGGCGTGAAACCGATGCTGACCGGTACGTCGTCCATATGGAGGGATGATGGTCGAGGGTGATACGAGGCAATTGCTCGACGCGCTGAAGGCGCAGGAAGCGCCTCCACTCTACGATGGTACGCCGGATGAGGGACGTGCCGCCTATAGAGAGATGGCAAAAGGCCTGGACCTGCCGGCGGAGCCGGTAGCCGAAGTGGCGGACCTATTCGTCGACGGGGCGGACGGGCCGATCGCTGTGCGCGTCTATCACCCGCATCCCGCTGCCGAGGGACCGGTCGTCGTGTTCTTCCACGGTGGTGGATGGGTGATCGGCGACCTCGATACGCATCATGGTTTCTGCGCGTTCCTGGCCAACAGGCTGGATTTACGGGTCTTGTCGGTCGACTATCGGCTCGCCCCCGAGCATCGCTTTCCGGCAGCATACGAGGATTGCGTGCGCGTCGCACAATGGGCAGACTCGTCGCCCGGCGAGCTGGGGCGGCCGGTGGCAGGGATCGCGACCGCAGGCGACAGCGCGGGCGGCAGCCTCGCCGTGGCGGTGTCGCTGCACCTCAACGGTGATGGCACGCGGCGGGTGCTGGCCCAGATGCTGCTCTATCCTGCGACAGACTTGGTCGCGGAATCGGTGTCGTATGCGCGGTTCGCCGAGGGGTATCTGCTCGATCGCCGGCTGATGCAGTGGTTTCGCGATCACTACATCGGTAGCGAGGCGGAGCGCGCCGATCCGCGGACGTCGGTGCTGCGCGCGGACGATCTGTCGGCATCGCCGCCGACGGTGTTGCTGACCTGTGGACTCGACGTCCTGCGCGACGAAGGTCGAGCGTTCGGGGCGCGGCTGGTGTCGGCCGGCGTGGCGCTGTCGTTCCGCGAGGCTGCCGGCCAGATCCATGGGATCGTCAACATGCGCGGTGCACTGCCGTCGGCCGTGCCAGTCCTGTCGGCGGTGATCGACGATTTCGGGCGCTTGCTGCGCTCTGACCACTGATCAGGTTTTTATGAGGATAGACATGATGGCCGAGGCAATGACGGCGACCCGATCCGAGAGCAGCTACGTCGATGTCCTGATCGTCGGGGCCGGTGTGTCCGGCATCGGTTCCGCTTATCATCTACAGGAACGATGCGCCGGCAAGAGCTACGTCATCCTAGAGATGAAGGATGGGTTCGGAGGGACTTGGCATACACATAAATATCCGGGGGCGCGCTCCGACTCAGACCTCTACACTTATGGTTATCAGTTCAAGCCATGGGTGGGTGCGCCAATCGCCAGCCGCGAAGAAATCCTGAAGTATATTGGCGAGGTGATCGACGAGAACGGGATCGGCGACCATATCCTGTACGGCCATCGCATCACGGCGTGTCGCTGGTCGAGCACCGATAATCTGTGGACAGTGGAAGCGCACCGCGTGTCCGATGCGACGACGGTAACCTTCACCACCCGCTTCCTATGGATGTGTCAGGGCTATTACAATCACGACAAGCCCTATGTCCCGGACTGGCCCGGTCTGTCTGACTATCGCGGCACCTTCGTCCATGCACAGATGTGGGATCCAGCGATCGACTATGCGGATAAGAAGGTGCTGGTGATCGGGTCCGGCGCCACTGCGGCGACGGTCGTTCCAGCCTGTGCCGAAACGGCTGCGCACGTGACCATGCTCCAGCGCTCGCCCACGTATTTCTATTGTGCAGAGAACAGGAATGAACTGGCCGATCGCTTGCGCGAAATCGGCATCGACGAGCGGACCGTGCATCGCGTCGTGCGCGAGCAGGTCAGTTACGATCAAGACCTGCTGACGCGTCGTTGCCAGACTGAGCCGGACGTCGTCGTCGAGGAATTGCGCGAATTGATCCGCGTGGCCTCCGGCGATCCCGCATTTCAGTTCGAGCCGCATTTTACACCGCGCTATCGTCCTTGGCAGCAACGTTTAGCCTATTGCCCCGACGGCGATCTCTTCAAGGTGGCAGCCGCGGGCAAGCTGACAGTGGTCACTGACACGATCGAGCAGTTTAATGCGGATGGCGTGCGAACGTCGGATGGAACGCAGATTGATGCGGACATCGTTGTTGCCGCAACCGGTTTCAACCTTTCCGTGCTGGGGGATATTCCGTTCAGTGTCGATGGGCGCCCGATCGACTGGGGGCAGACCGTGACCTATCGAGGTATGATGATGACCGGCGTGCCCAATATGGCGTGGGTATTCGGCTATTTCCGCGCCAGCTGGACGCTGCGCGTCGACATGATGGGCGAATTCATCTGCCGGTTGTTGCGTCACATGGACGCGATCGGTGCCGCAAAGGTGGAGGTGGCACTCCGCCCCCAAGATGGCGACATGTCGATCGGGCCGTGGATCAAGGGCGAGAATTTCAGCCCCAGTTACCTGCTGCGCGATATCGACGCGCTGCCGCGCGCTGGCGACAAACCGGAATGGTGCCATACCCAGGATTATTGGGCCGAGAAGGCATTTTTCCCGGCGATCGACCTTACGGATGCGGCTTTCGTCTATGACGGGAAGCGTGTGGAGACTGACGCGCCGCTGGTGGCCAGCTAGGGTAACGGCAATCCGCTCGCGGGTCGCCGTTGGGCTGGCGATGTGTCGAAACGAGGATGGAAGGGCGGACCGGCGACACACTCGCCGCGCCAGGGTGGAGGGGACACGATGGCACGCGCGCTGACGGCGGCCGGGATGGCGGCGAGTACGGCACTGGCATTGGTTTTGACGGGATGCGGCGGCAAGAGTGCCGATGGCGCGAAGGCTGCCACCGCGCTCGACACCGCCGAACAGGCGAGCGAAACCGCGATGAAGGGCGACGGAAACGGCGATAACTGGGCTGGGATCGGCTACAGCTATGACGAGCAGCGCTACAGCCCGCTGACCGACATCAACGACCGCAACGTCGGCAAGCTGGACATAGCATGGTTCGCGGACCTCGACGACGCGCGGGGGCAGGAGGCGACCCCGGTGGTCGTGGATGGCACGATGTATGTCAGCCACGCCTGGTCGAAGGTCGACGCCTGGAACGCAGCCACCGGCAAGAAGTTGTGGTCGTTCGATCCCCAAGTGCCCGGCGAACGCGCGGTCAGCGCCTGCTGTGACGTGGTCAACCGTGGTGTGGCGGTATGGGGCAACAAGGTCTTCGTAGGCACGCTGGACGGCCGGCTGATCGCGCTAAACCGGACGACGGGCAAGCCGCTGTGGTCGACGCAGACCTTCGATACCACGAAACCCTATACGATTACCGGCGCGCCGCGCGTGGTGAAGGACATGGTACTGATCGGCAATGGCGGCGCGGAGTTCGGCGTGCGTGGTTACGTCACTGCCTATGATGCCGATACCGGCAAGCAGCGCTGGCGTTTCTACACAGCGCCCAATCCCAGGAAGCAAAAGGACGACGCCGCCAGCGACGAGATCTTCGCAACGAAGGCCAATGCCACTTGGTCCGATCGCGGCGAATGGACCGTCTCGGGCGGTGGCGGAACCGTTTGGGACGCGATCGTTTACGACAAGGATTTGGACCAGATTTACCTGGGCGTGGGGAACGGCAATCCGTGGAACCACAAGATGCGGTCCGAGGGGAAGGGCGACAATTGGTTCCTGTCATCAATCGTCGCGCTCGACGCCACGACCGGCAAATATAAATGGCATTATCAAGAGACGCCCGGCGAAACCTGGGATTACACCGCAACCCAGCCCATCATTCTTGCCGAGCAGCCGGTGGGCGGCAAGCCGACCAGGGTGCTATACCACGCGCCGAAGAACGGCTTCTTCTTCACGATCGACCGCACGACCGGCAAGCTGATCGATGCAAAGCCCTATGTCGACGGGATCAATTGGGCGACCGGCTATGACATGGCCAGCGGCCGCCCGATCGAAAATCCGGCGGCGCGCTATGAAAACACCGGCAAGCCGTTTGTCGCGATTCCCGGCGCGCTCGGTGCACACAATTGGCATCCGATGAGCTTCAGCCAGAAGACTGGCCTGGTCTACATCCCGGCACAACAGGTGCCGCAGGGCTATCTTCAGGATATGGACGCATTGGATCAGCGGAAGGTGCTGGGCTTTAACGTCGGCACTTCGTTGAAGGGGACGATGCTCCCGGACGACAAGGCGGCGTTCAAGGCGGCGGTGGCGGCGACGACCGGACGGCTGGTCGCGTTCGATCCGCGTGCTGGGAAGGTCGCGTGGAGCGTCGACTATCCGGCCGCATGGAACGGGGGTACGATGGCAACGGCAGGAAACCTTGTATTCCAGGGCACTAGTACCGGGCGGTTCCGCGCCTATGCCGCGGATACAGGCAAGCAGTTGCTTGATCTCGACATGCAGTCGGGCATCGTCGATGCCCCGTCGACCTTTCGCGTCGGCGGGGTGCAATATGTTGCGTTCCAGACCGGCAAGGGCGGCGCCTTTCCGCTGGTCGCGGGTATCGCGGGCGGTGTGACACGCAAGGTGCCCAACCTGCCACGGCTGATCGTCCTCAAGATCGGCGGCACGGCAAAGCTGCCGCCTGCGCCGACCAGCGTTACACTGCCCTGGCAACCACCAGCACAATTCGGCACGATCGCGCAGGTGACGTCGGGCAAGGCGCATTTCGGCCGCTATTGCCAAGTCTGCCATGGCGACAGCGCGATCGGGAACGGCTTCACCCCCGACCTGCGCGTGTCGGGCGCACTGGCCAATGCCGATGCGTGGAAGAGTGTCATCATCGACGGCGCGCTGAAGGACCGTGGCATGGTGAGCTTCTCACGCGTTCTGACCCCGGCCGATGTGGAGGCGCTGCGGGCCTATGTCATCGATCGATCGCGGTGGAGCAAGGCGAATTTGCCTGAAGCCAGCGCCCCCGTCGGGCGTTGACGGTGGTTGCAACAGGCCGGTGTGCTTCGCCCGCCGGTTGATCGGCAGACCGCGCGCTACATGCCGGCAAGGGAGCCGCTGGCAGTCTGTGTGGCGGCGCGCCGGAAATCGCGCGGCGATTGACCGAACCACCGCCGGCAACTGCGCGTGAACGTCGAGGGTTCGGCGTAACAGAGGCGCTCCGAAATCGTCGTGAGGCTGAGGTTGGTAGACCTCAAGAGCTCCCGCGCCATGGTGGCGCGCACGCCGTCGCGGATCGTCTCGAAGTTTGTGTTCTCGTCGGTTAGACGTCGCTGCAGCGTGCGGGGCTTGAGGCCGAGGAGTTCGGCTGCTTCCGCCTGCGAACAATCCCGTTCCCGCATCACCATCGCGACGATCCGCGTCACTTCATCGGTGATCGTGTCCCGCGTGACCGGACATTTTTCGATCAGATAATGTTCGGCGATTTCACGAACTAACGTGTCATTCCCCGCGATGGGGCGATCGAGATCGTTGCGCGAGACGACGATGCCGGAGCGTTCCTTGCGGAACGACGGGGTGATGCCGAAGAGATCGCGATAGCGGGCGAGCGTGGACAGGGGCTCATGCTGGAACCAGATCGCTCGGGGCCGGCAAAGGCCATCGGCTAGCGTCTTCAAGTTGCGGAAGGTGAGGCCGATAGAAAGCTCGAAGGTTTGGCGGGACGCATCCCGCAATGCGTCGGGCCGCAGGATATCGAACGAGATCAACTCGAACTCTCCGCCAGGCAATGGCTCGACGCCAACGCGGATCGCCGGACTGTGATAGCGGATGAAGCGCTCGGCCTTCTGGTGCGCGGAGCGCACGGTCGGCGCATTGCGCATCGCCAGTCCCAATGCGCCGAGAATGTTCAGCCCCTGGCGCTCGGCAAGCCGTAGTCCAAAATCACGAGCGTTCAGCACGTCGGCCGTTCGTTCAAGCAACCCGAACACGTCGTGGAACCGGTAATACCGTTCGGCCGATTCGTTTCCCGCACCGGCAAAGCTGTGTAGTCGCTGAAGATCGAACGCTGATCCCCCCATCGACTCGACCAGTCCGGCATATCCGTCGAGCCCCGCGACGCGAATGATGTCCATAGCCATCCTCTCTCTGCCGCCCGTGCGTGGGCGGAGCGGTGGTTCCTGCCGACTTTGCGTCGTTTCATACCACCATCGCCCATCATAGCGAACTTCCCGCCGCTACACTTGACTTTACGCGCCAGGCGCGTGGCTGATCTTTGAGCGCCCCGTTGCTGGCCGCACAAGCCAATTGGCTGGCGCTCTCGGGCAAGTCCCTCGGCGTTCCAGTGGGCACAACCATGTCATCCGCGACAACAGCGGGCAGGAAGAGGATGACCGATGGGTCTGGTAGAGCCGCTGTCGCTGGTTGCCGGAACGATGACGATGTCCGCCCCAGGCATCCAGGCGTGGAAGACGCTGCGCACACGTGACGTCACCGGCCTGTCGACGGGTAGTTACGTGCTGCTTGTCTTGCTGAACATGCTGTCGACGCTGATCGGCGTCCAATACGGCGTCGTGGCGATGATCGTCCTCAATGGGCTGACGCTGATGTTCTACGCCGCCACCCTCTTCCTGATCTCGCGCGCGGCAATGGGGGCGGTGTTCGGTGTCGTAGGCACCGGCATCACCCTTCTGGCGATAGCGGCGCCAACGGTTCTAGCGGATTTGCTCACAACGCGTTGGGCGGAGGCCACCGGCTTTATTTACGGCCTCGCGGCCTGCTTCAGCTTCCTGCCGCAGGTGGTGATGACCCATCGCACCCGCAATGTCAGCGCGCTCGCCCTCGGCAATCTGGCGCTGATCGTCGCCGGCATGACGATCTGGATCGTCGTCTGTGCGCTGCTGGGCAACTGGTCGCTGATCTTCTGGAATTCCGTCCTTCTGCTGATGGTGGCCGAATTGCTCCGGCTGAAGCTGACGCTCCGTCGCGCCCCGCAGGACACACGCAACGACATGGGAGACGCTACGCATGCGCAACTATCCTGATTTCTACATAGACGGCCGCTGGACGCCGGCGCGCGACGGAACCGTTTACGACGTGATCGATCCCGCGAGCGAACGAGTCGCCGGCCGCATCACGCTGGGCACGCCCGGCGACGTGGATCTCGCGGTGGCCGCCGCGCGGCGCGCCTTTAACCGCTATTCGCTGACCACGCGGGAAGAGCGGCTGGACCTCCTGGAGCGCGTGCTGACCGAATATCAGGCCCGCGAGTCAGACATGGCGGCGGCGATTACCGAGGAAATGGGCGCACCACAGTGGCTGGCAACGCAGATGCAGGCCTGGATCGGTCGTGCCCATATCGAAACCGCGATCGCCGCGTTGCGGGATTATCGTTTCGAGGAGCAGCGCGGCCCGACGCTGGTCGCGAAGGAGCCGATCGGCGTCTGTGCATTCATCACGCCGTGGAACTGGCCCGTGAACCAGATCGCGTGCAAAGTGATGCCCGCGCTGGCGGTCGGATGCACGTGCATATTGAAGCCGTCCGAGGAAGCGCCCTTTTCGGCGCAGATATGGGCCGAGATCATGCACGCGGCAGGTGTGCCGGCCGGCGTTTTCAATCTGGTCAATGGCACCGGTCCCGTGGTCGGGGCAGCCCTGTCGCGCCATCCGGACGTCGACATGATCAGCTTCACCGGATCGACCCGCGCCGGCGTGGAAGTCGCGCGCGACGCAGCTCCAACCGTGAAGCGTGTTCACCAGGAATTGGGTGGAAAGTCGGCCAACATCGTGCTGCCCGATGCCCCGCTGGAACAGGCGGTAAGCCAAGGCGTGAAGTCGGTAATGCTCAACTCCGGCCAGTCTTGCAACGCGCCCACCCGTTTGCTTGTCCCGCATGATGCACGTGAGACGGCGCGTGCCGCGGCGGCGCAGGCCGCGGCCGAAACGACCGTCGGCGCACCCGGCAGCAACGCCGCGATCGGTCCTGTAGTGTCGGAAGTGCAGTGGCAGCGCATCCAGCGGCTGATCCAGTGCGGAATCGACGAAGGCGCCACCTTGGTCGCTGGAGGCGCCGGACGACCCGAAGGGCTGGAAACCGGCTATTATGTCAAGCCGACCGTCTTCGCCGACGTCACGCCGGATATGACGATCGCGCGCGAGGAGATCTTCGGGCCGGTGGTCGCGATCCTTGAGTACACCGACGAGGAAGATGCGATCCGCATCGCCAACGACACGGTTTATGGCCTCGCCGCTTATGTCCAGAGCGCCGACCTAGAGCGTGCGCGCGCCGTCGCGCGGCGACTGCGAGCCGGGCAAGTGTCGCTCAACTATCCTGATCTCGACATGAACGCGCCGTTTGGTGGTTACAAGCAATCGGGCAACGGTCGAGAATGGGGTGAGCACGCCTTTGGAGAGTTTCTCGAGACGAAAGCTATTATAGGATACGACAAATAACATTTCTTCTGCCAAGTGTTCGACGTTTGATTGTGAAAACATATAATATAGACGTTCAGATATTATATAATTACTGAATAATTGTAAAATAAATAAGTATATAGGAGGGGAGAATGGATTTTTCTGGTAAAGTCGCCGTGGTAACAGGGGGTGCGCGTGGAATAGGAGCGGCCATTGCCACCGCCTTTCACGCGCATGGTGCCGCGGTCGTCATCACGGACATTTTACAGGCGCAGGGACAGGCGCTGGCTGATGAGCTGGGCGACCACGCACACTTCTTCGCGCATGATGTCAGAGACGAGGCTCAATGGGAGCGGATCGTCGATGCAGTAGTCGACAAGGCGGGTGGGCTCGACATTCTCGTTAACAATGCGGGGACGGAGGAAACCCAACCGCTCGTCGATTTGGATCTGGCTGCAGTGCAGCGGATGAACGCGGTCAATATCGACGGCGTACTTTTGGGTATGAAATGGGGCTTCCGCACGATGCGGCCCGGCGGGCGTGCGGGGGCGGGCGGGGCGATCGTCAACCTGTCGTCGATTGCCGCCCATGGCGCGTCGGCGGGCATGGGGCCCTATGGCGCAACGAAGGCGGCGGTGGATCGGATTACCAAGGTCGCGGCCGTTGAAGCAGCCGGTTACGGCATCCGCGTCAACTGCCTGTATCCCGGTATCATTCAGTCCGACATGATCGACAAGCTGGTGAGCGATTTCGTTGCCATGGGCTCATTTTCCACGACCGACGAGGTTCGGCAATGGCTGGTCGCCCGCACGCCGCAGGGGCGCTTAGGTGAAACGGCAGACGTTGCGAAAGCCGCGCTGTTCCTTGCCTCTGATTATGCGGGCTTCGTCAATGGCGCCGGCCTGTTCGTCGATGGCGGTTTCGCGCTGACGGGCTGACCCTACGGCGTCGCTCGACGACCTTCCGCCTCTTCACCATCTTTACGACTGGGACCATTCATCATGGAACGAGGACTTGTGTCTGAGCGCCCTGCGGGCGCGCGGCGTTCGATTGTTATCGGTCTGCTGGCCGGCGCCGCCATCCTCCTGCCCCACGCCGCGCAAGCGCAACAGACAGCCGGGGCCTCCGCCACTAAGGCCGATGCGGCATCGCCGCCGGCCGCCGATGGAGACAGCGCTCAGGGCGACATTATCGTGACCGCGCAGAAGCGTGAACAGCGACTTCAGGACGTTGGCATCGCGATCACTGCGCTCTCGGGCGATGCACTGGCGAAGATAGGGGTGCGCGAGAGCACCGACATTACTGCGCAGGTGCCGAATCTGCAGAACAATTCCGTGTTTGGCCCCGGCACCAATGTGAACTTCTCGATCCGCGGCGTGTCCTTGCCCGATTTCAACGATCTGACGGAAGCGCCGGTGGCTACCTACATCGATGAAATTTACCTGGTGCCGCTAGGAGCCGGCAGCTTCCCGACGTTCGATGTCGATCGGGTGGAGGTTCTCAGGGGGCCGCAAGGCACGCTGTTTGGTCGCAACACCACCGGCGGCATCGTCCATTTCGTGACGAACAAGGCGACGTCTGGGCGGACGCTGGTCGATGTCGAGGCAGAGATCGGCCGGTTCGACACCCGGCGCGCCACGGCCGTTGTCAACGTGCCGCTAGGCGCAGGCTTCGCATTGCGCGCTTCCGGCATTTATCAACAAAATGATCCCTGGATCCATAATCTCTACGGTCAACGCGATGCGGGTGAGCTGAAGACCTACGCCGGGCGGGTACAGCTTGGCTTCGACAAAGGTGGCCCGCTGACCGCGGACGCCAAATTCGAATATGGGCATGCCGAGGGTGCCACGACCGTCTATCACCAGATCGTCACCAGCCGTGATCCGGTGACCGGATTGGTCGAGACGCCAGGGCCACGCAACACCGGCAACCCCTGGTTTCAGTCGACCAATCGAAGCCCGCATTTCTTGAAGGGCGCAAATTCCTACACCGGCCTCCTGTCACTCAATTATGACTTCGACACCGTCCAGCTGGCGTCCATTTCCGGATTCAATCATTACGACCGTTATACGCGCGAAGATTGTGATGGAGGCCCAAGTTATATCTGCAACACCACCTACATGTCGCATAGCAATCAATTTTCGCAAGAGCTGCGATTGTTCAACCGCGGGGATAGGACGAACTGGACTGTTGGTGCATATTACCTTCAACAGAACGCCGGATTGAAGCAGATTGCGCCAATCTTCGTCAACGCCGCCGGTAGCCCCTTCCTCGTCGCGCTGGCCGATGCCGACCTGCGCCTGCACTCCTATGCGCTGTTCGGCAACGTCGAGCAGAAGCTGACCGATCGCTTGACCCTGATCGCGGGCGCACGGGTGACGAAGGACGTGAAGGACTTCGATCAGTTGCTCACCTATTTCACGACGCCTGACAATTTCTTCGACTTCTGGCCGAATGCGCCGTTTAGCCCGCGTGTCGGCACGGTCCTTGCGGCCAACGACTTCAATAAGGCGACGGCTGGCGATCTGACGCGGCTCGACGTGACCGACGTGGCGGCCCGGCTTCAACTCAATTACAAGCTGGACAATGCACTGCTCTACGCCTCTGTCAGCCGTGGCGTCAAAGCGGGCGGATTCAACAACGGTTTCATCGATGTTGCCACACCGCTCGACAAGGTGCCGTATAAGCCGGAACTGGTGTACGTTTACGAGGCGGGGGTGAAGTCCGATCTTCTGGGCCGTCGGCTCACGCTCAACGGATCAATATTCTACTACGACTATCCGCGGTTCCAATCCTTTGGGTTTCAAACGCTTGGCGGTTTCCTACAAACGCGCCAAGCCAGTCTGTACGGGGCGGAACTGGAACTGGCGGCGCGGCCCGTCCATGGCCTGACAGTGGCTCTAGGCGGCGGTCTCCTGCACACATTGGTGCGCGATGTGACGACGCCGGGACCCGCGTTCCGTACCTATGACCGCGAGATGCCGCTCGCGCCGCGCTGGAGCGTCAACGGTCGGATACGCTACGAGCATGAGGCCTCCTTCGGCACCATCGGCATGCAGGCGGATTTCAAGGCAACTGCAAAATACAATACCGATGCTTTGAACAATCCCGCCACCGTTGTGCCGTCCTACATCGTCGCTAACGGCCGGATCGACCTTGCGCCTGCCAACAGCCCGTTTCGTGCAAGCTTTTTCGTGAAGAACGTCTTTAATCGCAAGTATCGGATTAGCGCCTTCGACCTCTCCACCTCATACAATACGGTCTACGAACAATTTGCGCCGCCGCGGTGGTGGGGACTGTCGGTCGGCTATCGTTATGACCAGCGCAACTAAATTGGCGGGGCCATGCCGGCCCGGTTCGAGGAGTGTGGAACTCCGTTCTGCGTGATGGAAGATCTAGACGAGGAGAGGGATATGCGGTTCGAAGGTAAAGTCGCCCTCGTGACGGGGGGCGCATCTGGATTGGGTAGCGCCTTTTGTCACGGGCTCGCGCGCGAGGGCGCGAGGGTCGTGGTGGCCGACATCCAGGCAGAGGCGGGTCAAGGCGTCGCAGATGCGATCGTGGCGGAGGGCGGCGAGGCGATCTACGCTCAACTCGATGTCGCCGACCCATCGGCGTGGCAGGCGGCCATCGATACGACCATGAGCCACTTCTCGCGGCTAGATATCCTGATCAATTCCGCAGGGATCGGCCCACCCGCTTCCATCGTGGATTGTTCGCTGGAAGAATGGAACAAAGTGCTTGCGGTAAACCTGACCGGAACCTTCCTCGGCTGCAAGCTGGCCATTCCCGCAATGGTCGTCAACGGCGGCGGCGCGATCGTCAACATCGCGTCGATCTACGGGATGGTCGCCGATCAACTCGGCGCCGCCTATTGTACCAGCAAGGCGGGCGTGACCAACCTGACCAAGGCGGTCGCGCTCCATTGCGCGGCGACCGCGAACGGTGTTCGATGCAACTCGCTTCATCCGGGCTTCATTATGACGCCGATGGTGGAGGGCGTGGGTGAGCACCTCTCGCAAGACGTGCTGGACGCGTACACAACGAGAACAATCGGCCAGATCCCGGTGGGGCGTGCCGGAATACCGGAGGATATGGTTGGCCCGGCGCTGTTCCTCGTCTCTGACGAAGCGCGCTATCTTAACGGTTCGGGTCTCGTTGCCGACGGTGGGTTCACCGCGCGCTAATGTTTGGTGAGACCTGTGTCCTTCGTTCGGCGGCAACTATAGGTCGACCGTGTTTAAGGATGTGACAGTATCCTATCTAAGATGAGGCTGGGATCCCTACGTTAAGTCGTCCGGGACATTGGTTGCGGCAGCTAAATGTTCAGCCAAAGTAAGCCAGCTAAGGCATTTGTGATGGCTCTATTTTTTAATTAGTCAGCTTAGGGCATTAGTCTCATTTGAGGATATTACCTATTGCAGGTCGAAGCGTCATTCAGAAAGTGGCCGTTAAACAAATGCAATGGCGCGTCCGTTGAATTCCCAGGTCGGCCGAAGAACATGGTGAGTCCATTCTCATCGGATCATGCCCGCTGCGCGGCGGTGTCCTGGCAACGTTAAAATGAACGATGGCATAAGATTCGGAAGCGGCAAACCCGTGATGAATAACCGCAGCTGGGTCTGCTCAGACCTCGGTGCGTTCCATAGTCTTGAGCCGGAAGGCCGATGTCGATCATTCACTCATGTATAAGGCGCGCATATTGCCGGGTGCTTATGTGGGCCATGTAGTCGTTCCGGCTCGGAAAGGCGAAGTCGTTCAATGTCCCGCCACGACGCTCCAGCCATGCCCGCATCGTCTTACGTGCCGTGTCCATCAGTTCGAACTGGACCGACCGTTTAGTCTTCTGCTGAACCACGACGGCGCGGTCACGGACGCGTCCGCCAAAAAAACTATATCTCCGATCCGTACTTTGACTACGTCACAGCCGCGCAGCTTGCTGTCGATGGCGAAGTCAAACAGAGCTTGGTCGCGCAGTCGTCGATGCTGGTCGAGCCAAAAGCGAATGGCCCAGACCTGTTGCTGCTTCGGCGCGCGCTTTGCGCCGATCAGCCGGCCTTCGTTCCAAGGTCGAAGTTCGTGAAAGGCGGGGTCCATCGACGAGTGATCTATCGATCATCTCCATCGCACCGGGTTGCCAGGTAAGCGTACATCGGCGCGGTATATCAGCGGTTCGAAAATGTGGTTGATCGGCCGGCGGCAACGCTGAACGAGCAGCAGGTTTCTGGTGCCGCCTCGGAATGTGTGAACGACCGAACCTGGGTCGTCTGCCGGCCGTTATTCAGCTAAGATGGCATCCAGGACAATTGACTCATTGCGAGGCTCTTTATCTGCGTGGCCTGCGCAGCACTGAGGACTGGCAAGCGTCGCCACCTCGATGCGCCCGGGCCGCGGCTGCCAAACTCCCCGAACCGCGCTTCTTCGGGCTGCACCATGTGGCGAGGATTACCGTCGCGACCGGTATACCACATCTCCGTCCACCCAGCGGTGGCGATGTGCGCGTCCATCCAGCAATTCAAATAGGTGGCCATGCCCGCCGCTTGCGGATTGCCGTATTGGCCGTCGGCAAAGCGTTTCGACGGGCGCCAAGGCCGGCCGAGGAAGACGCTGCCGTTGGCGATATCAGGATCACGGGTCAGGCGACAGCGGTCGAACACCAAGCCGAACGGCTGCGTCACCAGCGTGCTGGGCGCTGCGATATAGCCCGTCACCTGACGCGGATCGGGGCGAAGTCTCGAGCGGATCTCGCATCGTTCGAACAGCGCTGCGCCCGCGCCGAAGATGAAGTCATAACTGCCGCTGATCACGCAGTCGCGTAGGACGACGCGGCCGGCGTCGGGGAAAAACGTGTCCTGATGGCTGTGGATGTCGACCGCGTCGAGCCTCGCGCGGTCGCTTCCCTCGGCCAGTCGCAGGGCGACCGCCTGCGGCCCGGCGGGATCGTCCGATAGCAGGCGCGGACCGGTCTTGCGCATCTCCGCGATGCCATCGAAATCATTGGCAATGGTCAGGTTGCGGGCAGCAAAGCCGGGCGCGGAGACGGTCAGCGTCGCGGTGCGATACGTGCCGTAATGCTTGCCGTCGGGCGCGATCATTCCGGATGCTGCGGTGAAAGCAATCCGCGTCCGCTTCCGGTCTTCACCGATAAGCACCACACCGGGCGTGTCGATCACATGCTGGCCACGCCATTCGCCATGCGCCAGCCAGATACGGTGTCCACCCGACCTTGGCCCGGCCGCCAGCGCGGCGCCAAGGTCGGCGAAGCGGCGCCCGGGGGGAACGTCGCGCCGGGCAGCGGGGGCGACCACCGCATCATAGCGATCCCTCGCAGGTGCAGGATCGCCGACCAGTCCTGCTGCGACACTGCCGATGAGCAACTGTCGGCGATCGATCATGCGTTTGTCCTCGTCATAAAAAAGGCGCGGCCGGGGAGGCGTGAGGAGGCCGCGCCAAGTCGGTCAGAAAGCGTAACGGACACCCAGATAGAACTGCCGGCCTGTGTGGCTGTTCACGAGGATGCTATCCCGGTTGGTGTCGGTGAACTGCTGATTGAACTGGTCGGTCAGGTTAAGTCCCTCCAGCGTCAGCTTGATATGGCTGTTGAGCGCATAGGAAATCGACGTGTCGAAGGTCAGGGTCGACCGTACGCCATCGGCATCGTTGAAACTGGTCCCACTGGGTACCGCCGTCAGGTAATTGTCGCGATATGCTGCGGACACGCGGGCGCTGAAGGCCTTATCCTCGTAATAAAGGGTCGCGTTGAAGGCGTTCTTGGACAGGCCGGTCAGGTCGGCCTCAATAAAGCCGCTCGACGCCAGCGTCGACAGATAGCGGATTTTTGAATCGACGAACGTGTAGTTCAGCAGGGTGCCGAAATTGGCGAGCGCGCCGGGCAGGAAGCTGAACGGCTGCTGATAGTTGATCTCCAATCCCTTAAGCGATCCGCCTGGCGTGTTGACCGGTTGGCTGAAGGTGAATTGGTCGTTCGCCGAAACGCCGAGGCCGGCCAGGAGGGACGTCGGCAGACCCGACGCGCTGAACGGCTGGGTGACTCGCGCCGTCTGGATGAACGACTTGATGTCCTTGTAGAACAGGCCGATGCCGAGGAATGCGCGTGGCGCAAAATACCATTCGGCCGACAGGTCGAGCGTGTTGGCGCGGATCGGTTCAAGCTGCGGGTTGCCTGAGCTCACCGAAAAGACGCCGACCGTGCTAAGGCTGCCCCCCGGCGTCACCGAGCCCAGATTTGGCCGCGTCATCACCTTCGCAGCCGCCAGCCTGATGAGGACATCGGGCGTCACCTCCGCGGTCAGATTGAGCGCGGGAAGCCAATCGTCATAGGATCGCGTGACGCTGACCTGTTGAGCCGATCCCGCGACCAGCTGATAGCCGCGTGATTGCTGGCGTGTATGCACGTAGCGGACGCCGATGTCCCCGCGGATCGGAATGCCGATATCCGCCTTGAAGTCTGCCTGGACATACCCCGCCGTGTCCGTTTCCTGCACGCCCCGGATGTTGCCCCGCGCGTTGGCGTTGCTCGCGCCGCTAAGCGTGAACAGACCGGAATTGCTGTAGATATCGAACAGCTTCGCGAATGCGTCGATGTCGGGTGTAATCCACGACGAGACATTGCCGGCTGGATCGCCCAGATGGCGGCCGAAGCCGGTCAGTAGAGTCGTCAGGGAGGCAAGGGTCGTACCCGCGGGCAGCTGTGGCACGATGCCTTCGTTGACTCGCGCCTTGGCATCCGAATTGAAGCGATACCGCTTGACGTTGCCGCCGACCTTCAGCGTCAGCCCGTCGTTGATCGTGTAGGCGAGGTTCGCCTGCGTGGTCAGGATCGTGTTGTCGACCGAGTTGGGCCGCAACCGGATTTCGGATCGCGGAATGCCAAAGCCGAAACTCGCCGGATCGTTGACGTCGAATCCGTAATTAATGATCGGCAGGTTACGGTTCGGACGATAATCGTAGCTGTAGCCGTCGGTATTTTCGCGGTTGATGATCACCGTCGTCTGAACCGGATTGTCGAAGAACGATCGTGAATAGCCGATCAACGTCGTCAGTTTAAGCGAATCGCCGAATTTCTGTTCCCCGGTCAGGGTGTATTGCGTGTATTCGGTGCTCAGCTCGTCCCGGCGGGTCTCACTCTGGATATCGACGTCGTTGAAGACGCCGTAGACCATGTCGCCCTTGCCGTTGATCTCGCCGTTCAGGACCACTGCCTCCGGGCGGCCGCCCTGCGATAGTGGCCGGGCGAAGGACAGGTTTTCGAGCCAGTTTTCCGTCCGGGTCGCGGAGAATTTCGAGTACAGAACGTCGCCGCTGATCAGCGTGTCGCTCGTCGGCTGCCACTGCAACGAACCTGTGATGCCCAGCCGCTCCTGATCGTGCGTCAACCGACCGTAGCGCGGGAAGCGGGGGCTGTAGGTGTTGATCGAATTGGCCGCGGCGAAGGGCGATGCCGGATTATAGCCGCCGACGTTGGTGCCATCCAGCCAGCCCCCCGAACCATGGCCTTCCTCGAAAATGCGTCGCTTGGTGTAGGAGGCGGACACGAGCGCGCCCAGCGTCCCACCGGCAAAGGTGTCGCTGATCACCGCACTCAGTTTCGGATCGACCTTCTGCGACAGGTCGTTGTAGCCGGCCTGTGCCGACGCCACGAAGGTGAACTTGTTATAGTCGAACGGCCGCGCGGTCGTGAGATCGACGGTCGCGCCCAGCGATCCCTCTTCGGTTTCAGCCGACGCGGTCTTGCGGACGGCGATCGAGTTGAACAGCTCGGACGCGAAGACGTTGAAGTCAAAGGCACGATTGCGGTTGTTACCGCCCGAACTGTCGGTGCCGCCGGCGGTGCTCTGCCCCTCGACGCCGTTGACGCGCACGCGGGTGAATTGCGGGCCGAGGCCGCGGACGGTGATCTGCCGTCCTTCGCCGGCATCGCGCGCGATCGAAACGCCGGGTACGCGCTGGATCGATTCCGCCAGATTATTATCGGGGAAGTCGGCGATATCCTCCGCCTTGATGACGTCGACGACGCCGTTCGCCTGACGCTTCTCGTTCAGCGCGCGCCCAAGGCTGCTACGAAAGCCACGCACGATGATGTCGGGCTGACCCTCGCCGTCCACCTGCGAGCCGGCTGCGAGCGGATCAACTTCCGTCGGATTGGTTTGGGGCGGGATGGCGCCGCCCTGCTGGTCCTGCATCGCGGGCGCGGGGGTTTGGGCGACGCGTTGCAACAAGGGCGCAACGGCGAGCTGCTGACGCTTCAGTACGATCGATCGGCCGACGGTAACCGGTGTCAAATCGGTGCCCGACAAAAGCCGGCGGAGTGCGGTTTCCACCTCCATCGAACCGGCGATACGATTGACTGTCAGCCCCTGCGTCACCGCGGCAGGGGCGAGAATCTGAATACCCGCCTGATGCGCGAAGAGCGGTATGCCGGTGCTGGCGGGTTGCGACGGAATGTCGAAGCGGCGGACTTGCGCCTCCGCCCCCGACGGCAGCGCTGCGGCGCAGACGATAGCGCTTGTACCGAGCCAGAATGCGCGCATGTCGGTCATAATCCCCTCCTGTTTTGGCGCCCTGTCTTCGGTACGCTCAAGGGGTAAGAGCCCGTTATTGCGCGTTTCCGTCGTCGTCCCGCGCTTTTTTCCTGCTCAGCCGAACGTCGTACGGCGTGACGGTGGCGACCACGTCCAGCGACGCGGATAGCATAGCGATGAATTCGTCGGGATTGTCGATCTGGAACAGTCCGACCAGCCGCTCGTCCCTCAAACTGTCGTCGGTCAGAACGATCGGTCGCCGGCTGTACCGGTTGAACTCGCCGATCGCATAACCGAGCGTCTCGTTTTCCAAGGCTATTTCGCCGTCACGCCATGCCAGCGATCGCTGGATCGCCGCGGGAGCGGTGCCGGTGATCGGCGCCGTCTGGCCACGCACGAACGTGGCGAAATGTCCCGCCTCCAGAATTATCATGGCGCCGCTCGCATCGGTCGGCCAGACCGCCACCGTGCCTTCGGTGACGGCGACCTGCACGCCGTTGTCGGTGCGGCGTACCGCAAAGGCGGTGCCGACTGCGCGAACCTGGGCGATCCCCGCGTCCACGACGAACGGCCGCTGGCGCTCCTTCGCGACCTGGAACCAGGCCTGCCCCTGTTGCAGCGCGATCCGCCGGCTTTGCGAATCGAGGACGACGCGGAGCGCGCTATCCGTGTCGATCGTCGCGACCGATCCGTCGGCCAGTGGAAAGCGACGGATTTCGCCGCGCTTCGTCGTCACCTCTTCCCCCGACCAGCGCTGCCAGCCGATCAGCCCTGCGATGGCCGCCGCGATCGCACTGCCCGCGCCAGCAAGCACCCAGCGACGGTTCGTCTGCCGCTGTGGCAAGGCGGGCGTGTGCGCCACGGCATGATCCGGCACGATCGCTCGGTCGATGACGCTCAGTCCGGCCTGAGCGCGCAGCAGGGCGCCGGCATGGCGCGGGTCGTGCGCCAGCCAGTCCTCGAACTGGCCCCGTTCGCTCTCCTGCAACGGATGCCGCAGGGCCCAGGCGGCGGCCGCTGCCTCAACGCTGTCGGACATGACGGCCCCTCCGGATATCGATTGCCGTCGTGGTGTCGTCGGTCATCATCGTCAGGATTGCGCGCAGGCTGCGGCTCGCTTCATTCTCGACGACCGCTTCGCTGACGCCGAGCGTGCGGGCGATCTCTTTCTGCGGCATCCCCTCTATGCGACGCAGCAGGAAAATCCGGCGGGCACGGTCGGTCAGCGTGGCAAGCGCGGCCTGGACGCGGCGCAATTCATCACGCGCGATCACGGTGCGCTCGGGATCGGGCAGCTCGCTTTCGATCTGCTGATGGACGTCATCGATGGCCACGCCGATCGGCACGATACGCGCTCCGCGATGCTGGCGTTTGACGATGTTGCCCGCCATCGTGAACAAATACGCCCGCCCGTTGCCGATGGCTTCGACGTCCGCGATCTGTGCGAGGCGGCAATAGCATTCCTGCACCACATCCTCCACATCCCCCGCAACCCGGCGCCGCAGCCATGCTCGAAGGTCGCGCTCATGCGGTAGGATTTCTCGCCCCACCCATTCAGCCAGAACCTCGCGTTCGGTCACAGTCGCCCCTCTCGTTTGGAACGAGGCACTGGAATGCGGTTTCCGTCAACCAAGATGCAAAATAGGGCGGCGCGGGGGCCTTCGAGGGGCGCGCGGTCGATCAAGCCTGCATCGAAGCTATCATCTCGTCGACGGCTGCGCCGAACCAATGGCTAGTCTCGAGCTGCGCGCAAGACGGCTGGAGTGAGCGTTTGTGCCAACGCAGGCTCACTCCAGGTCACGCTTTGACCGCTTTCGTGAAATCTAGATCGGCACGTCTTTCCGGCTGATGCTGGTGAAGCCGTAGGTCCGATAGCGGCTTTCCACCTTACGCCCGGACAGGGTGATTTCGGTATAGCCTTCCGGCGTCCCCAAAAACGATCCACGCCAATCGGCCCCCGCGACGGCACCGGTGGTGATAAAGGACATGCCGTTCAGTTCGATCCTTTCGTAGACATGGCTATGCGCCTGAAGCACGGCCATGACGCCATGCTCGCTAAGGATGCGCAATACTTCCCGCCCGTTCGTCACGAAGGTCCAATTGTGGGGCGTATTCAGCCAGCTTTCCGGCTCGTAGCAATACATCGCGGTCACGAGGGGAATGTGTGTGATGGCGATGATCCGCGCGCCCTGGGGCTGGGTGGCGAGATCGGTACGCAGCCAGTCGAGCTGGGCGGCGTCCACGCGTCCTTCGTAATTCCGGTCTGTTGTGATGCCGACCGAGTCCAGCACGACGAAATGCACGCCCTTGTGATCGAAGGAATAATAGGTCGGGCCGAAGCGATCGATATAGAAATGCTTGCCGAAGTCGGGGGCGGTGGGGGCAATTCCGCTCTTCGCGAACACGCCCAGACAATCGTGATTGCCGAGCACATGACGCACGGGCTTGCGCAGATGCTGCCGCTCGGTCCGCTGGTACAGGTCCATCAGCATGATCGCGCGTTCGCGGCTGGCTTCCAGCGCGTCTTCGATCATATCGCCACCCTGCACGACAAAATCGACGTTGGAAGCCGAGATTTGCTCGAAGCACATCGCGCAGGCGCGATCCGCGTCGAGTTCGGGTCGGATATGACAATCCCCCACAAAGGCGAAGGTGAAGTCGGGCTGTGCCGTCATACCGTACGCCTTCGTGCCGAGCGAGAGCAGCGGGGCGGCCGTGGCCAGCTTTAGGAGATCGCGTCGTTCCATGCGGCACCAGATGTCGGAGGATGGGGGGCAGGGGGATCAGGGGGCGGCACGTGATGGCGCGGCCCCCCGAGGAACAAGGATCAGAAGTGGACGCGCACCGTCCCGAACACCTGCCGGGGCGCCGCGGTCTGCAAGGTGGTGTAGGTGCCATTCGGGTCGGAGGTCACGAAGCCGGCCGTGCCGGTCGAAGCGATATAATGCTTGTCGAACAGGTTCATCACGTTGAGTTGAACCTCGAACATCGGACTGAGCCGATAGCCGGCCGACAGGTTGACGTTGACCGCGCCGGGAATGACCGCATCGTTGAGATAGCTGTAATAGCGTTTGCTGCGATAATGCGCATTCACACCGCCCCACAGCGTACCGTCGTCATAGTTCAGCTCGGCCGTGGCGACCTGTTTGGGCGAGGCGACGACCTGCTTACCCTTGGTCGGAACGACGGCGCCGCCCAGCGGCTGGACGTTGTCGTCATAGGTCGCGTCGTTGTACGCCCAACTGCCATAAGCCGACCAATGGGGTGCGAAGCCCCATGTCGCGGCGGCCTCGACACCACGTGACGATACGCTGCCGACATTCTGCAATACGTTCTGGTTGCCGACGATGGTCGCGCTGATCGACGAGGCGAGCAAGCGGTTGGTGAACTTCACATAATAGCCGGTCAGCGACAGCTGCACGTCGCGGTCGTGGAAGCGGTAACCCGCCTCGAACGTGTTGGTCATCTCCGGCTTCAGGTCGCCCCGGATATAATTGAACCCGGCCTGCGAACTGCTGGAAAAGGGGCCTGCCGAGGTCGAGGCGACGAACGCGGCCATGTTGCGCGTATAGTCGCCGAACAGCTCGCTATGCGGATCGAGCGTATAGAGAACGCCGATGGTCGGCAGGAACCAGTTCTTCGCTTGGATCGAACCGTCGATCGGCTTGCGGCTGACGATGCTGTGCGCGTTGTTGGTGGAGACCACGCCCTTCACCCCGGCATTGAGGCGCAGTGCTTCCGTTACCTGCCAGGTATCGCTGAGGTCGAGCTGTACCGTGTCGGTCCGATATTCGTTCTGATAATTGGTGAAGAAGGGGTTGGTGTAGAATTGCTGGAATTCCGCCGGCGCCTTGCCCGCCTGAAGACCGTAGAGGTAATTGGCCTGGTCGAAGGCGTTATGCTCGTACCAGATGCCGCCCTCGATCTTGTGGCGACCAGCCTGGAAGGTCAGGCGGGAAATGACGCCCTTGCGGTCGATATTGTAGCGATTGGCCGACACCGAGATGGGCGAGCCGCCAAAGGCGGCAGGGGTCGGGTCGTAGGGATCGGCCCAGGTGCCTATGCCTTTGTCCAGATGGATGTAGCCGGTGGTGAAACCCGAAAGCCGCGACCCCAGGCGATAGGCCAGCTTTTCATAGGCCAGCAGGTCGCGGCGCACGCCCCCACCCTGATACACCGCGTCATCGGCGTTGACATAAGGGGCGGGCGGGGTGCCGCCGTTCTGGACGATCGTCGCCAGCTGCTCGGCGAGCGCGAAGGTCGGGATATTGTCGAACCGCCACCCATAGGTCTTCAGACGGCTGAGCGACGTATCGTTGTAATCGTCCTCGCGCCGGTCGATCAGGTTGAGAAAGATGGTCGAGGTGACGTCGTCGCCCAGGGGCTGAATATATTTGGCGTTGATCTGATCCTGGACCTGCTGGCCCCAGCCGCGCCATTTGCCCTGTCGGTCATGTGCATAGGAGATGGCCAGCCGACCGCCCCAGGGCAGATCGCCGGTGTTGATCCGGCCGAAGCTGCGCCAGGACTGGGCACTGCCATAGCTCTGCTCCAGGTCGGCGCCGAACATGTGGGTCGGATCGATCGAGGTGAAGTCGACCGTGCCGCCGATGTTGCTGGTGGACGCGGTGCCCAGCGCGCCGCTCCCCTGCGACAGCGTCGCGGCGCCGTTATTCTCGGTCAGCAGTGCGCGGTTGATCGAGAGGCCGTTGTTGTTGCGATACTGCATGTTGCCAAGCGGCACGCCATCAAGCGTATAGCCCATCTGGTCCGTCAGGAAGCCGCGGATCGACAGCTGCGTTGCCGCCTCATAGGTGCCATGCGCGTCGGAGGAGTCGAAATTCACGCCGGGTAGCCGCCCCAGCGACCGAAGGGGCGAAGTGCCGGGCGTGGTCTTCTCCATCGCCTTGGCGGACACGGTCTGCACCTGCCGCGATTGGCCCCGGCCCAGGACAACAATATCCTGGTTCGCGCTGGCCTCTGCCGCGACGGCGGTGGCCGTCGACATATCGACCAAGGCCTTTAGCGAGATCATCGAAGGCGTCTCGCTCGCGATGGCCAGCCCCTGACCCGCGATCAACCGACGCAGCGCCTCGCTGCGCGTCAGCCGTCCGCGCAGGGCGGTGACATGCCGGTTCGCCACCGCATCATAGGGAAATATGACGTGGATGCCCGCCTGCCGCGCGAACTGGTTGAGCGCAGTGGCGGTGTCGCTGGCTGGTATGTCGAAGCGGATCGGCGTGCTGTGCCGCGTCTGCGCGACAGCCGGCATCGCGACCGCCAGCATGGCGGTCGTGGTCATGAACTTGAACATGGTTGATCCCTGTTTGGATGCGATGGTCGGTGCAGGGATGGATGGCGGCGGAAAAACCGCTACTCGCCCGAAAATTTTTTTAGGTGCGGGACAGGACGATACCGCCATTGGCACCCGAAATTGCCTGCACGCCGAAGGAACTGTGGAGCGCTTGCAGAAATTCCTGGGGGTTGGTCGTCGCAAATGTGCCGCCGATGCGCAGGCGCGACAGCGCCGGGTCGCCGATGACGATCTTGTTGGTGAGATAGCGGTTCATTTCCGCCAGCGCATAATCCAGGCTCTCGCCGTTGAGGACCAGCGTGCCGCGCTGCCACGCAGTCACCCGGGCCATATCGCTGCCGTCGCGCGAATGGACGGTCCATTGGCCTGCGGTCGCCACCGCGACCTCGCCCCGTTTCAGCTGTCTTTGCGCACCGTCGAAAATCCGCCCCTGAAGGACCGCCAGTTCGCATCCGGTCGGCCGCAGTCGCGCATTATACAGGCCCGGTGCCAGCTCGAACCGACCATCGGGGGCGATCAGTTCCAGCCGATGCGGCGAGCCGAGCTGGATCGCGACCTCGCCTCGTTCGAGCCAGAGGCGATCCGGCGTGCCATCCTTCCAATAGACGCAACTGTCGGTGTTGAGTTTCAGCCAAAGGCCGGGCCCTGCCGCTACCGTCGCCCGTTCGCCGACTTGGGTCACCGCCTTGTCGCGGGCATTGGCGCGATAGGCCCAGCCGCCGCCCACAACCATGACGGCGGCGACCGACGCGGCCGCGCGCAGCATGTGCCGCCGGTCAGACCGGTCGGGCCCGGCCAGCATCACCGTCTCGGGCTGGTGCTGTACATCTCCACGCGCCACCCGCAGGCGATCGAGGTCACGCCAGGCGCTGACGACCTCGGCAAAGGCGACGGCGTGGCGCACGTCCGTATCGCGCCACGCCTCGAATGCCGCAAGGTCCGCCGAGCCCGCATCGAGCGCAGCAAGCCATGCCGCAGCCTCGTCGGTCACGTCAGCGTCGCGCGGCAATTCTGGGCAATGGCTGGGCAAATGTCCTCCGCCAGGGACTCGCTTTCGCGACGCGCCTTCGTGATGAGGGCAAGACCCTTAGCGATATGCTTTTCCACGGTCGAGACGGATAGGGAAAGCGACTGCGCGATCGCGGCCGGAGACAGGCCTTGAACCTTGCGCATATGGACGACGCGCGAGCATTGCGGAGGCAGCGCATCGATCCAGCCGGCCAAGCGCTGCAACTCCGATCGTCCAGCGGCGACCGCAAAGGCATCGGGGGCCGGATCGGCGAGGTCCGCCATGTCCAGCGACGCCCGCACATCGATCCGGACCACATTCGCTCGCCGTATTCGTTCCAGCGCCAGATTATGGACAATGGTGAGGACAAAGGCCCGGGGCGACGATATCGCACGATAGTCCGCCGTGTTCATGACGCGGGCATAGGCTTCCTGCACCAGGTCGTCCGCCTCGTCCCGCCCGCAGAAGTAGGCCGCCCTGGCCCGATAGGCGGCTGCGTGGGGCAGCACCTCGGCCATGAACCAACGGTCTATTTCGCGCAGCCAGCTCAACACATGCTCCGGTGATCGGAGCGGCGTGTAGGTCTGCTTCTTTACAGGAACGCGACACCGGGCATGGTTCGACCGTCGATCAGGAAATCACTACGGGAATGGAAGTTTTGTACGGCAATGCAACTAACCAAGTTGCTGCGCCCGCGTGCCGTCGCGTCTCAATGCATGGCAGTTTCCCCGCGCAACGGTTCAGACGGTTCGCACCGTGCCGCCGTCGATGATGAACTCGGCACCGTGTATCGCCGCCGCGCGATCCGATGCGAGATAGGCGATCAGATCGGCAACTTCGTGAGGCTCGGCAGCTCGCCCGATCGGAATGCCGCCCAGGCCGTCGAGCACCTGCTGCCGCGCCCCCTCGATCGTGCCGCCAGTCGCGCGGCGGACGCGCTCAAGGAACTCGCCTGCCGCCTCGGTCATGATCCAGCCGGGGGAGACGGCATTGACCCGCACGCCCTTAGGGCCAAGCTCCTTTGACAGAGACTTGCTATAGGTCCTGAGCGCTGCCTTGGCGGCGGCATAGGCGGTCGTCGATTCCGGCAACGGCAGGATCGACTGGATCGACGTGACGTGCACGATGGCGCCGCTCCCGCGGTCGATCATTTGCGGGACGAGCAATCGGTCGAGCCGGACGGCGGCCATCAGGTTTAGATTCAGTTCTGCCAGCCAGTGCGCGTCGGTGAGCGCCGCGAACCCACCGCCTGGAGAGGCCGATCCGCCCACGACATGCGCAAGGATGTCGATTCCGCCCATGCGGTCGAGCGCAGCGTCGGCAAGCGCTTCGGCGCCCTCTGGGGTGGTAAGGTCCGCTACGACGAAAATCGTATCGGCTCTCGGCTTCGCTTCCCCGCGGGCAACGGTAATAACCTGGGCTCCCCCGGTCAGGAAGCGATCAACGGTCGCCCGGCCCAAGCCCTTCGTGCCGCCGCTGACGAGCACCCGCTTGCCGGCGAACTCTGTCGCGACGGTCACAGTGTGATCTCCAGCATCTTGATGGCATCGTCCCGAAGCACGAAGCTGTAGGTGAAGCGAAGGGGGCTCCCGGGAAAGTCGCCGTGCGCGGGGCCCTCGACGACCACCTTGCCGTCTTCGTGGCGAACCGTGTGCGGCTTGAAGATCGCCTTCACTGGAACGACTTCCTGCTCAAATAGGGTGCGCAGATCGGACGTGCCCTCGAATCGCTTGCCGATGCCAACGTCGTGGACAACGGCGTCGGGGGCAAAGGGCCGCATCATGCCGTCCACGTCCAGGCGGGCGTTCGCCGCGACATAATCGGCGATGGGTTTTGGAAGTTCGATCGTCATTGCTCGGCTCCTTGACGGGACGGGATCAATCTAGCGATATGATTGCTGGTGATAATCGAGATAAATCGGCATCTAGCGTTGCGGAAAATGGGATAATGGCTGGCGATGGTCTGAGCGAGTTCGACGCGGTTCTCGCCATTGCGCAGCGAGGCTCATTTCGTGCGGCCGCCCTGGAACTCGGCCTCTCGGCTACCGCGCTGAGTAATCTGATCGGCAAGCTTGAGCGACGCGTGGGCGTCAGGCTGTTCAACCGCACGACCCGCAGCGTCTCGTTGACGGACGCCGGGCAGACCTTCGTCGAACAGATCCGGCCCGCGGTCAGGACGCTGCACGCCGCGATGAGTACCGCGCGCTCCCAGATGGAGACGCCGTCGGGCACGCTGCGGATCAATGCGTTCGCCACAGGCGCGCGCGAGGTTCTAAGTCCGCTGCTCATCCCATTCTTGAAGCGGTATCCGCAGGTGCACATCGATCTGGTCACCGAAGGGCGGATCGTCGACATCGTCGAGGCGGGCTTTGATCTGGGCCTCAGAAGCGCCGACCTCGTGCCAAGCGACATGATCGCTATACCCGTCGGACCGCCACGCAGCTTCGCGGTGGTGGCGTCACCGACCTATCTGGCGGCCAATGGCGAACCCCAAGTGCCTCCCGATCTCCTCCGACACGCCTGTTTCAGAATTCGGCTGCCAAACGGGGCGCTGCATCGGTGGCAGTTCCGAAAGGACGGCGGTCCCCTCCAGATCGACGTCGAGGGCCCGTTGACCCTCGACGAGGCGAGCCTCGCCAAAATTGCGGTTCTGGAGGGTGTGGATCGGCGTGGAAAAGGGACCCCGTTAGCGGGGTGATCGGCGTCGAAAAGGGACCCCTCATCCTGGTGTTCTAGGCTGTTCGCTTGGCGGTGTGTCAGGCGGCGAGATCGGGATGCTGGTATT
>NZ_JBIEOE010000020.1:0-46382 GCF_043498045.1 Sphingomonas sp. S6 | reverse complement strand
GGCATGACCGCTCTCGCCACACCACAGATCGAGGAGGTACCGCCCCTACAGATTACACCCAAGGCCGCCTGAACGATGCGGCCCGGTGGCACACCTGAAATTACACCACGTTGACGGACACGACCGGATCGCACGACTGCCGGTACGCTCGAAGAGGCCCGGCACCAGCGCGTGTACCATGCAGGCCATACCGGCAGCGATCATGGTGAGGCCGAAGCTGCTCGCTACCACGAGATGCTCGCCATAACTCTCCTGCACGGTGCGCGGATGAGCCAGAAACAGTCGGTCAAGCATGGCTTTCTCCCCTTTGATTGGAACGACGACAGTCTATGGCAGCGCGGCGGTGCATTGGTTCTTTATTTGCATAGACAATTAGCCGTAAGGAGATCGTCGTTCGCTTTGGAGGCCTTTGATGGAGAATCTAGTTCTCGACGCCACCGACCGCCGTATCCTGTCGATCCTGCAGGAAGACGTGACAGTCCCCATTGCGGAGATTGCGGAGCGCGTCGGGGTATCCCAGACGCCGTGCTGGAAGCGGATCAAGCGCCTGGAACGCGACGGTGTGATCTCCAGGAGAGTGGCCGTCCTCGATCGCGTGAGGCTGAGTCTTGGCGTCACCGTCATCGTCGCGATCAAAACCGCTCATCACACCGACGACTGGTTGCAGACCTTCGCCGAGGGCGTCGCGCGCATCCCGGAAGTGGTCGAGTTCTACCGCATGAGCGGCGACGTAGATTATCTTTTGAAGATCGTGGCGCGCGACATCGCCGACTATGACCGCATCTATCGGAAGCTGACCAAGGTCGCCCCGCTCCACGACGTCAGCTCGTCGTTCGCGATGCAGGAAATCAAGTCGACGACCGCCCTACCTCTGTTCGACTAATAGCCGGTGCGCCACGGCATCGAAGCGGGCCGCGATCGCGTCCCGATTGCGATGCCGGCCCTCGGCAACGACCTGCACACCCGCACGCCACACGCCGCGAACCCGCCCGGTTGCAAAAATCCAGCGGTCGAGCGCGCTGTCACCTGCCGCTGCAACTGCGGGAGCGAGTTCGACCAGATCGGCAGCATCGCCGACCTCGAGTGCCGGGCCATCCGCCAAGGCGCACCGTCCCCCCTCCAACGCCGCGTCGAACAATGTTCGCCCGTTGGAACGGATAGTGTCGGCCAGGACCGTGCGCTGCTGCCGAACCAGACGCTGGCTATATTCCAGCGTCCGCAATTCCTCCGCCAGATCGATGCGGACGTTGGAATCGGTGCCGATCCCGAACCGGCCATCCGCTGCGAGGAACGAGGCAGCGGGGAAGATGCCGTCGCCCAGATTCGCCTCGGTAACCGGGCACAGGCCCACTACCGCGCCGCGCGCGGCGATCGCGCGGCATTCGGCATCGGTGATGTGCGTCGCATGGACGAGACACCAGCGCGGGTCGACGGCCGCGTGATCGAGCAGCCATTCGACCGGACGCCGCCCGCTCCATGCGAGACAATCCCGGACCTCCTTCATCTGCTCCGCGATATGGATGTGGATCGGCCCCTTCGTCATCATCGTGAGCGCCAACAATTCGGCCGGCGAGACGGCGCGCAGCGAGTGCGGAGCGATACCAACGATCGCATCCGGAAGAGTGGCCGCCGCCTGTAGCGTGCGTTCGTACAGTCGCGCGAAACCGTCGAGATCGGTGAGAAACCGGTGTTGTCCGTCACCGGGCGGGGTGCCTCCAAAGCCGCCATGCGCATAGAAGACGGGCAGCAGGGTCAGGGCGATGTCGGTCTGCGACGCCGCGACCGCCAACGCGAACGCCATTTCGGCCGGATCGTCATAGGCTTCGCCGGTCGGCTGATGATGCAGATAATGGAACTCGCCACTGCGCGTGAAGCCGCTCTCCAGCATCTCCACGAAGGCCATCGCGGCGATCGCCGTCAGGTCGTCGGGCGTGATCGCGCCGACCAGACGGTACATGAGATCACGCCAGCTCCAGAAATCGTCTCCGTCCGGCCCTGAACGCGTCTCCGCCATTCCCGCCATCAGCCGCTGAAACGCATGGCTGTGCAGATTCGGCATGCCGGGCAAGACACTGCCGTGCCGCTGCTCGCCGGCGTCCGGCGCTGCGTCGACCTCGATCCTCGTGAACCGACCCGCCTCGATGTGAAAGCGCACCTGCGATCGCCAGCCCGTCGGGAGCAGCGCCTGCTCGAACCACAACGTCGTCATGCATCCCCCTTTTCGTCAGTCAGGGCTGGACACTATGCCGCATCCGTGATTTTGTATAGACAAATAGGGAGGCGTAATGACGGTCCGATTGTGGCGTAACGCTCGCCTGGCGACAATGGTGGGCAGCGACCTTGGCTGCGTCGATGATGGCGTCGTCATCGCGGATGGCGGGACCATCCGCTATGCCGGTGCGGCGGGGTCGGCCCCGGACCTGCCCGACGCCGAAACGATCGATTGCGAGCGCCGCTGGATTACGCCGGGCCTGATCGATTGCCACACCCACCTGGTTTATGGCGGCAACCGCGCCGGTGAGTTCGCCAAGCGACTGGAAGGCGCAACCTATGAGGACATTGCCCGGGCGGGCGGTGGTATCGTCTCGACGATGCGTGCGACGCGAGCCGCCAGCGAGGACGCACTCGTGGCGCAAACCCTGCCCCGCCTCGATGCCTTGCTCGCGGAAGGCGTCACGACGGTCGAGATCAAATCGGGCTATGGCCTGTCGCTCGACGACGAACTGAAGATGCTGCGCGTGGGCCGCGCGCTGGGTCGGGTGCGCGATGTCGGTATTGCGACGACGTTTCTGGCGGCGCACGCTGTTCCCCCGGAATATGCCGACGATGCCAACGGCTATGTCACCGCCATCGTCAACGACATGATGCCGGTCGTCGCGAAAAGCGGTCTTGCCGATGCGGTCGATGCCTTTTGTGAAGGCATCGGCTTCACCCCCGCCCAGACCGAGCGGGTCTTTGCCGCCGCGTCGCATCACGGGCTACCCGTCAAGCTCCATGCGGAACAGCTCTCGGCTCTGGGCGGGGCGAGCCTCGCCGCGCGACACAGCGCATTGTCGGCCGACCATCTCGAACATGCGACCGATGCTGACGTCGCCGCGATGGCGGCGGCAGGAACCGTCGCCGTCCTGTTGCCAGGGGCCTTCTACTTCATGCGCGAGACGCAGTTGCCGCCGATCGCGGCGCTGCGGGCCGCCGGCGTTCCGATCGCGCTTGCGACCGACAGCAACCCCGGCACCTCGCCCCTGACCTCGCCCCTGCTCGTCCTCAACATGGCCGCGACGCTGTTTCGCCTGACCGTCACCGAGGCGCTACGGGGGCTGACCATCAACGCCGCCCGCGCACTCGGCCGCAGCGACACCATCGGTTCGCTGGCGCCCGGCAAGGCGTGCGACCTCGCGATCTGGTCGATCGAGGACCCGGCGGAGCTGGTCTATCGCATCGGTTTCAATCCCCTCCACTCCCGCATCAGGAACGGTCGATGATCCTTCGCCCGGGCAACGTGCCCTATGCCGACTGGCTTGCCATCTATCGCGGCGCGCTGCCGCGACTGCACGACGATTGCCATGCTACGATCGCGGATAGTGCGGCTGCGGTCGATCGCATCATCGCGCGGGGCGAACCGGTGTACGGCATCAACACTGGCTTCGGTAAATTGGCCAGCGTCCGGATCGACACCGCCGATCTTGCAACGCTCCAGCGCAATATCGTCCTGAGCCACGCGGCCGGTGTTGGCGACCCGATGCCGGTGCCGGTGGTCCGGCTGATGATGGCGCTGAAACTTGCGAGCCTCGCCCATGGCGCATCCGGCGTCCGTCCGGCGACGATCGCGCTGCTCGAGGCGATGCTGGCGCGCGGATTGACGCCGGTCGTACCTGCGCAGGGGTCGGTGGGTGCGAGCGGCGATCTCGCCCCCCTCGCCCATATGACTGCCGCCATGATCGGTGTCGGATCGATCATGATCGACGGACAGAGGGTGCCTGCGCAGGATGCGCTGGGTCAGGCGGGCCTTTCCCCCTTGACGCTTGGCCCCAAGGAAGGGCTGGCGCTGCTCAACGGGACGCAGTTCAGCACCGCCTACGCGCTCGCCGGGTTGTTCGAGGCCGAAAGGATCTTCCGCAGCGCATTGGTGACGGGCGTCCTGTCAACCGAAGCAGCCAAGGGATCGGACGCGCCCTTCGATCCGCGTATTCATAGCCTGCGTGGTCATCGCGGCCAGATCGAGGTGGCGGCTGCATTGCGGGCGATGATGGCGGATTCCGCGATCCGGGCCAGCCACCGCGAGGACGATGTGCGCGTGCAGGACCCCTATTGCCTGCGATGCCAGCCTCAGGTGATGGGTGCAGTGCTCGACCTGCTGCGCCAGGCCGCAGCGACATTGATCGTCGAGGCAAACGGCGTCAGCGACAATCCGCTGATCTTTCCGGACACCGACGAGGCGTTGTCCGGTGGCAACTTCCACGCCGAGCCGGTCGCCTTCGCCGCAGACATGATCGCCATGGCCTTGTGCGAGATCGGCAGCATCGCCGAACGCCGGATCGCGATGCTAGCCGACCCCGTGCTTTCCGGACTGCCGGCGTTCCTTACACCTAGACCGGGCCTCAACTCCGGGTTCATGATCCCGCAGGTAACGGCAGCCGCGCTGGTCAGCGAGAACAAGCAGCGCGCCTATCCGGCGTCGGTGGACTCGATCCCGACCTCGGCCAATCAGGAAGATCATGTATCGATGGCCGCGCACGGCGCGCGCCGGCTGCTCGCCATGACGGCGAATGTCGATGCGGTGCTGGGCATCGAACTGCTGGCGTCGTGCCAGGGGTGCGACTTCCATGCGCCGCTCGCGTCGAGTGACACGCTCGAGGGCGTTCGGCAGCGGGTGCGCGATCATGTGCCGATGCTGGTGGACGATCGACACATGGCGCCCGACATGGCGGAGGCCACCGCGTTGGTCTTCGACGGCGTGCTGATCGAACTGTCCGGCGCATTGCCCGGCGTCGTCGCATGACCCCGCCATGGCTCTCGGTACGTCGTGCCGACACCCCGCTTATTCTCGCGATGCCCCATGGCGGCACGACCTTACCCGATGGTTTGGCTGACCGGTTCCGATCGCCTTGGCTCGCGCGCCGTGATGCAGACTGGCATATCGCTGATCTTTACGATAGTCTGGTGGACGCTACGATCGTGTCTACCGACGTCTCGCGCAGCATCATCGACGTCAATCGCGATCCATCGGGCGCCTCGTTATATCCAGGTCAGGCGACCACCGAATTATGTCCGACGACGACCTTCGACGGGGAAGCATTGTACGCCGGGGAAAGCACGCCTGACGACAGCGAGATCGCGTGCCGGCGCGAAACCTGGTTCGACCCTTATCATGACGCGATCGCCGCGGAGATCGTCCGCCTGCGTGCGAAACACCCGCGTGTCGTCCTATATGACTGCCATTCAATCCGCAGCCGCATCCCGCGCTTGTTCGATGGCGAACTGCCGGTCTTCAATATCGGCACCAATGGCGGGCTGACCTGCGACCGGTCGCTCCGCGACGCCGTCGAGGCCGCCTGCTCGGCGTCGGGCCAAAGCCTTGTCGTCGACGGCCGGTTCCGGGGCGGGTGGACGACGCGCCATTATGCGCAGCCGGCCCAGGGGCTCCACGCCATTCAGATGGAACTGGCGATCCGCGGATACCTGACCGAACCCGACGCGGTGTCGCCCGACAACTGGCCACCACGGTTCGACCCTGCCCTCGCCGCGCCGATGCGCGCCACTCTCGCCAATATCCTGTTCACCTGCCTGGAGTTTGCCCGATGAACCGCGTCGACCCATCCCGCATCATCCGTCCGGCCACCGGCACTACGCTCAGCGCTAAGAGCTGGCAGACCGAGGCGGCGCTGCGGATGCTGATGAACAATCTCCATCCCGACGTCGCCGAAAACCCGCAGGAACTGGTCGTCTATGGCGGGATCGGACGGGCAGCGCGCGACTGGGCAAGCTATGACAAGATCGTCGAGACGCTGCGCCGACTGGAGGACAATGAAACGCTGCTGGTCCAGTCGGGCAAGCCGGTCGGGGTGTTCCGCACGCACCGCGACGCACCGCGCGTCCTAATCGCAAATTCCAACCTCGTGCCGAAATGGGCGACGTGGGAGCATTTCGACGCGCTCGATCGCAAGGGGCTGGCCATGTACGGCCAGATGACCGCAGGCTCGTGGATCTATATCGGCACGCAGGGGATCGTGCAGGGCACCTACGAGACGTTCGTCGAGATGGGTCGTCAGCATTATGACGGTGACCTTTCTGGCAAATGGCTGCTGACGGCGGGGCTTGGCGGTATGGGCGGCGCACAGCCGCTGGCGGCGGTGATGGCGGGCGCCTCATGTCTCGCGATCGAGTGCCAGCAGAGCCGGATCGATATGCGGCTGCGCACCGGCTATCTCGACCGGGCAACCGACAGCCTCGACGAGGCGCTGGCGATCATCGCAGAAGCACAGGCACCGGTATCAGTTGGGTTGCTGGGCAATGCCGCCGAACTGCTGCCCGAGATGCTGAAGCGCGGGGTGCGCCCCGACCTGCTCACCGACCAGACGAGTGCACACGATCCCGTCAACGGCTATCTGCCGATCGGATGGAGCGTCGAGCGCTGGCAGGCAACCCGTGAACAGAATCCCGCAGCGGTAGCCGAGGCGGCCAAGGCATCGATGGCCCGGCATGTCGAGGCGATGCTGGCCTTCCAGCAGCAGGGTGTGCCGACCGTCGACTATGGCAACAACATCCGCCAGGTCGCCCGCGACGAAGGCGTCGAGCACGCGTTTGATTTCCCCGGCTTTGTCCCCGCCTATATCCGGCCGCTCTTTTGTCGCGGGATCGGGCCGTTTCGCTGGGCGGCACTGTCTGGTGATCCGGAGGACATCTACCGCACCGATGCGAAGGTGAAGGATCTCCTGCCCGACGACGCGCACCTGCATCGCTGGCTGGACATGGCGCGGGAGCGCATCCGGTTTCAGGGTCTGCCAGCACGCATTTGCTGGGTCGGGCTTGGCGATCGGCATCGCCTTGCGCTCGCCTTCAACAAGATGGTCGCAAGCGGCGAGCTGAGAGCGCCGGTCGTCATCGGCCGCGACCATCTGGACTCCGGTTCGGTGGCCAGCCCCAATCGGGAAACCGAGGCAATGCGCGACGGCAGCGACGCGGTGTCTGATTGGCCCCTGCTGAACGCGCTGCTCAACACCGCGTCGGGCGCAACCTGGGTATCGCTGCATCATGGGGGCGGTGTCGGCATGGGCTATTCGCAGCATTCGGGGATGGTGATCGTCGCTGATGGTACGCCGGAAGCTGCCGAACGGCTTGGCCGGGTACTGTGGAACGATCCCGCGACCGGTGTGATGCGGCACGCCGATGCGGGCTATCCCGTTGCGGTAGACTGGGCGAGAAAGCAGCGACTGGACCTGCCCGCGATCCTGTGAGGAGTCCGATCCATCTACCTGCCGCCGTTCGGAAGGCTCAGCCCTGGCAGAACGGCGGTGGGCGGACGACGACGATCATGCAGGTCCCGTCTGACGCCAGTCTCGATACGCTGGATTGGCGGATCAGCATCGCCGACATCGATAGCCCAGGACCTTTCTCGCTTTTCCCGGGAATGACCCGTCACCTCATGGTTCTGAAAGGCGGGGTGCAGCTCATTGGAGAAAATGCGGATGCCACTCTCGGCATAGCCGAAGGTGCCTTCAGGTTTTCCGGCGATCGGAGAATATACGCCACGCCGTTGGTAAAGGGTACACGGGTCTTGAACGTCATAGTCCGGCGAGGTCGGTTCGATGGATCGTTGCGGCGCACCACGTTCGGCAGCGAGCAGCGAGGCGACAACATCGCTGTATACGTCGCAGATAAGGCTGCCGTCGTAACCATCGCGGGTTGGGATTATCATCTGAGCGGCGAGGACGGCCTCATGCTCACCGGTCCCGGCGAAGTCCTGGTTTCCTCCGGGTTAATCGCCGTGGATATCTCATGCCGGTGAGATGTTTGCGCAGGCAACTTTCGCTCCTTTCTCATCGATCTGAGAGATAGCTATGGAGCAATTCTGGCGGGCCCTGGCGAACTCACATATTTTAAAATCTGACCGCCTTACGCCGGTGAGATCGCAATATCGTGCGTAAATTATCACTGTAATTGGCTTCAACGTGCTGTCAATCTGCGCCTTAACCGACAGCGCATGTTCGAAGTGGGTGTCTAGACTACAAGTAGACCCAGTTGGCGACGTTCGCGGCGCCTTTAGCGCTTCCCGAAAGCGGCCGCTGGTTCATGTGCTGCTGGGTGGCTGGAATTGGGCCGGCAGTGGACTGGCAGGTTTTGGGCGCTTCAGCGCCCAGAGCAGACGTTCGCTCCGGTAGCTGTGGACCAGCAAACACCCAAGAGCGAGCGAACATATCGCTTGGTCAGCTCTCAAATGCGGGACGCGCTGCGGAGCCGCGCCGAGGTGCTCGGGCTGACGCTCACACCGAGGGCGCGCCCCTGGCTGATCCATTCGCAACACGAATAATTCCCGGCGAGCTCTACTCATGGCAGGTGAGCTGGTCACCGTTGCATCCCCACCCGTTCGCGCTATGTTCGAAGAAGGGGGTGCGCGTGGCCTTTCAAATCCTTTCGCTTTCTGGAGGCGGATTCCTCGGCCTCTACACCGCCGCTGTGCTGGCGGAGCTGGAGGAGCGGTCGGGCAAGCCGCTGAACCAATGCTTCGACCTGATCGCGGGCACCTCGATCGGGGGCATCATCGCGCTCGGCCTCGCCGCCGGGCGCTCGGCCAGCGACATCCGCGATGCCTTCATCGAACATGGACCACGCATCTTTCCCCGCGCCCAGCCGAAGACAAAGACCGCCTCGCTCGTCCGATTCGCGCGCAACGTGCCCAAGCCGCTCTACGGCTCCGCTCCGCTGCGCGACACGGTCGAGCAGATCGTCGGCAAGGACACCCCCATGTCGGACCTGGTCCGGCCCGTCGTGATTCCGGCCGTGAACCTTACCAAGGGCGGCCCCAAGGTGTTCAAGACTGGGCATCATCCGCGTTTCGTGCTGGACTGGCGCCTGAAGGTGGCCGACGTGGCGCTCGCCACCTCCGCTGCGCCCACATACTTCCCGGCGCACCGGATCGACGACGAGCTCTTCGCCGACGGCGGCATGTTCGCGAACTCGCCCGACATGATCGCGATGCACGAGGCCGAGATGTTCCTCGGCGCGCGGCGCGACGACATTCGAGTGCTCAGCGTCGGGACGACCACCACCGACTTCGCCATGTCCAGCTCGCTCAACCCGGACTTGGGGGTGTGGGGGTGGACGAGAAACCAGAGGCTCACCGACGTGATGATCGGGTCGCAGCAGGCGTTGACCAACGATATGATGAAGCACGTCCTCGGCGACCGTTACATGCGCATCGACCGCCGTCAGGCCGACGAGCAACGCCCGGAGCTCGCGCTCGACGTGGCGACGCCAGGCGCGGTCGCGAACCTGCAGTCGATCGCCCGCGCCTCGTTCGCCGAGGTGTCGGGGGACGAACGCCTGCGCGCGTTCCTCGCGCACGAGGCGCCGCCATTCACCTTCGTCAACGCGAGCATCTGAGGCCCCATGTCCCGCGCCGCACGCCTGTTCCATTCCAAGTCCGACCAGACGCTCTACTCGCGCATCACGCCTTCCAGCGATCAATTCGCGACGCAGCAGGCGCGGTGGAACGACTTGGCCGACTTCCTGAAGTCGCGGCTCAAGGACGACACGGGCTACGCGATGAGCACCTGGCTCCAAGGGTCCTACAAGTTCGACACCCAAATCCGCCCGTGGGAATCCGGCGCCGAGTTCGACATCGACCTCGGCCTCTACTTCGAATGGTCCGGCGACGACGACGACGGCGAATATGAGCCCGAAGGGTTCAAGGAACTCGTGCAGAACGCGCTGCTGGACTATGCCGAAGACCGCGAGAACGACGCGTCGGGGGTCGCGGACCCGAAGGAGCGCTGCTGCCGCATCGCCTTCAAACCCGACTTCCACATCGACGTGCCCTCCTACCATCTGGATCGCGGCGCCGACCGGCGCGCTCTCGCGACCGAGACCCGCGGATGGGAGGACAGCGACCCCAAGGCGATCTACACGTGGTTCAAGGACCTGCACGAAGACGCGGCGGACCGCGCACAGCTGCGGCGCCTGGTCTGCTACTTTAAGATGTGGGCGGCGCTGAAGATCGAGGACGAGGCCGCGCGACCGTCGTCGATTATGCTCACCGTCCTGGTCGCCGAGGCGTTCGGGGAACTCGACCGGTCTGACCTGACCGACGATGACGACGTGCTAGAGAAGACGATCACCGCGGTCGCCGACCGGCTGGAACCCGATACCGAGGTCCCCAATCCGGCCGACACCGGCGAGGACCTCAACAGGCTGACGGCTGATGCCAGCAAGGACCTCGTCGTGCGGCTGCGCGAGTTCGAGGATACCGCCCGGCGGGCCAATACCGCCACCAGCGAGGAGAGCGCCGCCGAGATCTGGACCGAGGCCTTCGAGCACTTCTTCCCCATGCCCGAGGACATCGACGGCGAGTATGGCGGCGAACGCAGCGAGGCGACCGTCGCCAAGAGCACGGCGCTTGTGGCCTATACTTTCGACCCCCGGATCTACATCCGGGCCGTCTCGAGGGACAACGACAGCTACGTCCGCGATGGCGTGAACTCGATCGCCACGATCGTGAAGAACTGCTCGATCCACTTCGAGCTGATCAACGCCGACGAGCTGCCGGCCGGCGCCTCGGTGCGCTGGACCGTCCGCAACCGCGGGCACGACGCCTGGAGCAAGAACGACATCGGGCACTTCGCCGGGGCGGAGCTCACCGCCGACGAGCATTCCGCCTACAACGGCAACCACGCCATGGACGTCACCGTCTATCAGTGGGGCCGCATCATCGGCCGCCGTCGGGTCGAGATCAACGTGCGCGGCGGCGTCGTGCCGCCGAGGAACAAGCCCATGAAGCGCATCTTCAGGCGCCGCTAGATTCGGCGAGGTAGTCCTGGGAAGAGTGGAAAAGAGGCACGGTCAGAACGGCGGATCGTCTTCCTCCTCGTCGATCAGGTCTGCGGGCGCGGCCGATAGCGTGATGCCCGCCTTGCGTCCGGCCTCGTGGAACCACAAGTCGACGATCTTCGCGTCGTCACTCGCCGGCAGCGGATCGGCGCTCCGAACCCTGAAGGTCGTGGGCAGGTTAACCGAGTTGCCGAACACCAGTGCGTGCTGCTTGGGCAGCGTCGGTAGCCTGCGCAGCACACCATCCGATATCGACGGCGACATCTGCCTGATCTGCGACAGGTCGTCGGGGTTCTGGATGCGATGCACGACGAAGTTCGAGCATTGCGACAGCACGGTCTTCGACAGTTCGCTCGGCCGTTGCGACGCCACCAGCAGGAACAGGCCATACTTGCGACCTTCCTTTGCGATCCGTTCGAAGACCCGACCGGCGTCGAGCGCGTATTTTGACGGCGCGGAAGATACGTAGCGATGCGCCTCCTCAAGCAGCAGATGGACGGGAAAACGGCTGCGGGGATCTGCCCGCCGCAGCAATCGGAACACCATGCGCGCCGTGACGGCGCTTACCAGCTCGACGACCTCGTCCTCGACGGCGTTCATGTCGATGATGACGATCTGCGCCGTCTTGACGTGACCCCCCTGCGCGGCGCCCAAACCTAGCAGGCGGGCGAGGAACGGGCCGGTATCCTTGGTCCCGCCGGCAGCGGCATGCCGCAGGAACGCGTAGTCCTCGCGCTCGAGCAGCGCCTTGAACCGGGTCACCATCTGCGAGCAATAGTCGCGGATCTGGCGATTGCCGTGCGCCTCCTCATACAGCAGCGCCAAGTCGATCGCGTCGCCCAGAGCCGCGAAATCGAAGGGGCTGTTCGTATAGTCGGGCAGCTTGAAATCGTCGATGACGAAGCCACCGTCCCCGTCCGCCCCAACCAGGTATTCGAAAGCGTCCTCGATGTGGTCCATCTTGCCGAAGTGCGTGTGCACCATCGCGCCGATTGTGCCCGAATTGATTTCCGTGGTGCGGAAGCGCTGGAGTATGCCGAGGATCCGCGTCTCCTTAGCACCAGGGGGACTTTCGTCCGACAGTATTTGGGTGACGCACTTGGCCAGGATATGGTTGCGGATGTCGTTCAACTGCTGGTCGGCGGCACCACCGAACAACGTCGCCAGACCCAGCGCCATGCGCAGGATCGGAACCTGCGTGCGCTCGCTCGCCTGCAGCAGCAGTTCCCATTCCGACAGGTCGAGGAACCAGTGCGGAATGCGGAAGCGGCCGGCCGCGGAGCTGCCGTCCAAGATGAGCCTGTCGACCCCAATCACCCCGGGGCCAGCAAGGCCGCCGAACGCCTGGTGGTATTCGCCGTTCACGTCGAGCACGACGAACGTCGCGCCCCGCGCGTGATGCTCTTCCGGCTTGTCGAACAGCTCCTGCAGGATCGACGCGACTGTGCACGACTTGCCGCTGCCGGTGTTGCCGAGCACCGCGGCGTGACCGCCGAAGAACTCGTCGATGCGGACCTTCACCTGATAGCCCTCGAAGACGACCGACCGTCCGATCTCGAGGATGCGCAGACGGGTGGCCTCCGCGGGAACACAGTCGCCGCCGTACGGACCCGTCGACCTCTCCCACGCCGGACTGGTGTCGAAGATGCGGTCGAGCTCCTTGTCTAAGGCATAGAGCGCGTCAGCATAGAGGGAGGGGAAAATGGAAACGCCGAAGCGGAACCTGCCGCCTTCCACAGGCAGCATGCCCACTGGCACGACGTCGAGGAACTTGGCGGACCCGGCTCTGTCGATCTCGCCGCCGGCACCGGCATCGCGCTCGCGCAGGCCGACGATCTCGGCGACGACATACTCGGCCTGCGCAGGTATCATGACGAACGACCCGAGCCGCGCGACGTAATGGACGTCGTCGAAGCCGACAACGGTGAAGCTGTCGGTGCCGCCATGCATCTCGATGACGAACCTGTCCGCCGCCACCGCGACGACCGAGCCGATGGCGCGGCGGCGGTCGTCAGTCGTCATCGGTTGTCACCGTCGCCGCAGGCGATCCGGCCGCCATGGTCTGCAGCACCAGCTTGACTGCGTCGTCGATCCGGTCCGACGGACGCCGCGGCAGCAGGTGCTCAACGATGGTGCTAAAGAAGTGGGCCGGCGCACCGCCAGGCGGCCCCGACCCGCCGATAATCCATATGCGCGGATCTGCCAGCGCGCGCAGCTTGGCTATGTCGCCACTGGAATCCGGGTCAGCAAAGACGATCAACCTGAACGTCGGGATAGTCAGGGCCTGGTAGATGATGTTGTTCAGGTGCTCGTCGCCGAACGCGTATCCCATGGTGATCAGCACGCTCTGCTCGCGCACGATGCGCGACTGGAACTCGCGGAATAGGTCGGAATAGGGCGAGCCGAGGCTGGAGTTCTGCTTAGCCGGCGTCGGGAAGATCATGACCTTCGACGGTGCGGTCTGCGGCCACGTCTCGCGGATCGGGAAAAGGCCGTGATCGTCCTCGGTCCAGCTGATCGAGCCGTGCAACTTGCACAGGTACACGAACCCGTCGACGGCCGACCACTTGCGGTTCGTGATATCTAGCTGCTCGGCCAACGCATATCGGAACGTGGCCGGATTGAACCGCCGCTCGACGACGCCCGAGAAGCCATTGGCGTATGGCAGGCCCAGCCGATCCATCGCTCGCTCGCTGAACAGGTCGTAGTTAGTGGTGAAGACCCAAGGGCGCGGCAGCGACCGGTCACGAAGGACCAGGCGCCGATAGAACGATTCGTAAAGCGACAGGACGTTGCCGTCCCCGCTGGCGAAGGCACCGGCGGTGCACCGCTCCCACAGGAACGCGTGCACCTTGGCGATCATTCCCTCGATGGTCGCGACCTCGTCCTCGTCGCCAGCGTCGTCGCTCCGGGCCAGCACGAAACGGAGTGCATGCAGCGTCTCCATAAGCCGCTCGAGGTTGCGCGTGTAGTCGCCGGTCAGTGTCAGGCCGTGCCCCGCCAGGCGTAACAGGTCCGACGCGCTGAACGCCCAAGCGGGACCGCCCGCGACTGCACCGGCCGCACCGCAGAACTCCTTCGCCAGCGGCGCCATCGTGGCGATGCCGCGCTCGGCGCCGTCCTTCATCATCGACGAGCAGCCCGCGCCGAGCAGGAAGGCGACATTGCGCGCGCCGAGCGCCTCACCCAGCGCCTTGCGCACCTGCTCGGGACCCTTGTCCCAGTCAAGTTCTTGCGTCCCGTTGTCGCCAGACCTGACGAAGGTAAAATACTGCGACACACTCGATGCAGTCGCGCCAACTATACTCTGATCCGCCCCATCGCCCATCTCGCTCAAACCCCGCCCCCTTCGCTGACGCGACACTTCTCCACATGCCGTCCGCCATCGGCACCCGTGCAAGCCTTTCTGCGGGTCCAGCGCATCATCCGCAAGCCGTGCCGACGGTGGGCCCCGAATTGGGCAATGTGCCGCAATGCGTTTCGATGATCAGGGCAAACCTATTAATCGGGACGAACCGGCCGGGCACGTCATAGGAGAAGTCTCTTGTCGGTGAGAAATTTATTAGCGAAGGGAAGGCTTCATTGTAGTTTCACAGCGTTGCTGCCGCTTGCCTGTTCCTGAATGAAGGGCCGTTTATCGCCACCTTTCCTCAAAGAGATCAGACAGCACTCCACCAATCACGCAAATCGGTGTTTGCTGAACTAGCGGCGGCTTTCAGGATCTTCAGGCGGCAGGCGCAATGACCGTCATGGGGCCCATAGCTGACTACCAAACGAACCTGAACGAAGGGCCGCTTACCGCCTCCGCTTTCGCCAAAGCGTTCAGGCGACTCTCCACCATCAGCGAGCGTTTGTGGCGCCCTGCGTGGAACCTGAACGAGCGGCAGCTTACCGCGGCCGACGACCCGAAAGCGGACGGGCTGCTATCCACCAAGAACCGCCGTCAGGCTTGAACAGGCGGCTTTCTACGCGACTGATCCCGCTTGAGGGGCCAGATGCTTCTGAAGCTGCATGCCATAATCCGCTGCCAACGGATGTTCTTTCGCGAGCTGTCGATGATGCAGCAACATGATTCGGCGTGTGACAACCGGGTCACCGAGGCGGATCAGACGGATACCATGCTGGTGCTGGACCGAATGGGTATACAGTCTCGGCAAGATACCAACAGCAAGACCACTGCGCGCAAGGCCGTAAAGTGACTCAACCTGATCGACGCGATAGCGCTGCGACGCAGTGAGACCGTGAGGCAGAAGGGCCGCGGCAGCGAGTTCGCCGATGCTGCCGCCAGCGAAATGCACGATCTCCGATCCTGTCAGCGCAAGCCAAGATTGGATTTCACGCTGCGCGAGCGGATGCTGGCTGCTGGCGACCAACAGCAGATCGTCCTCGACGAGCAGCTGACTTTCGAACCGCGGATCGGAGGTTGGGGCGGCACTGACGATCATGTCGAGCCGCCCCTCGCCGAGGCCGCATAGCAACTCGTCACTGCGACCGTCGGACAATTGAACGGACGGGGGGTCGACGACTTCGTCCAGCGCCGCAACCGCCGATGCCACCATGGCCATCGCGGACGGCATCACTCCGATACGGATCGCTGGCCGTTCGTGCGTAAGCGCCGCGCTCATGTCGACAAATACGTGCTCGGCGGTGGCCAGCAACCGCTCCACATGAGGCAGGATGGCGCGGCCGGGCTCGCTTAGCGCGACTGAGTGCGTGGTACGAACGAACAGCGGCATTTCCAACCGCCCCTCGATCTGCCGGATCAGCGCACTGAGAGCTGGTTGTGTCACCGATAGGTCTGCAGCCGCGCTGCTGAAGCTGCCGACTCGCGCCACTGCGGCGAACCCGCGTAATTGCCGAAGTGACAGCGCTTGGAGCCGTTTGGTCAACCGATCCGGGCCGGCAATCATCAGTACGTTTCCCGCGGCTGGTTATAAGCCTACCTAATAACGAAATAGGCGGAAAATCATAGCATTTGATCAAGCCCGCTATAGTCTCACTGCGTCATCCGATGAGCTTCCTTTGAGAGAAGTACGGTTGACGGGGGGATGACGCCCAGCCGCTACAAGCGGCGGACCAACCGAGGCATTGCAGGTGGACATGAATGGCCGTCAAGCGGGCAGACCCGCCTGTGGCCGATAACACGCGCGAGACGGTGCATTGTAGCGCCGGCTTGCGAATTATGTGGGGGCGCCGCCGATGCTGAGCCAATTCGAATTCTTGACCTCGACCCGCGAGATGAGCCGCCTGACCGTATCCACCGGCGCGCTGCTCGCCGCACTCGCTGTGGCGCCGCCTGCGGTTGCGCAGGATGTGGCGCAGCAGGTCGCGCCGACACCCGACGAGACCGACACCGCCACACCGTCGAGCGACATCGTCGTCACCGGATCGCGCATCCGCACTCCGAACGCGACCAGCGTCAGCCCGATCAATACTGTGTCCGGTGCCGAGATCGGCAGCCGCGGTGCCACTCGGGTCGAGGATCTCATCAACACGCTGCCCCAGGCCTATGCAGATCAGGGCGGCGGCAACCGTGGCGGCACGGTCGGGGCCAGCGGCACCGCCACCGTGAACCTGCGCAATCTCGGGAACCAGCGCACCCTCGTTCTGATCGACGGCCGCCGCCTGATGCAGGGCGATCCCGCCCGCGGCGCCGCGCAGGCCGCCGACATCAACAACGTCCCCGCCGCGTTAATCCAGCGCGTCGACATCGTCACCGGCGGCGCGTCTGCAGTCTACGGCTCGGACGCGCTCGCCGGCGTCGTCAATTTCATCCTGAAGCGCGACTTCGACGGTCTCCAGCTCGATGCCACTGCGGGTCTGTTCACGCACACCAACGACAATCCGATCAGCAGCGTCGCCCGCGCCGCCGGCGCCACGCCCTATAGCGGCGACAACAAGGACGGCGGCCAGCAGAGCGTATCGCTGACGTTCGGCAAGAACTTCGCCGGCGGTCGCGGCAACGTCACCGCCTTCGTCGGCTATCGGTCGATCGACGGCGTCGGCACCGCCGCCCGCGACTTTTCGACCTGCAACCTCAACGCCACCGCCGCCGGCTACGCCTGCTCGCTGTCGAGCGCGACGTCGCCCGCACAATTTCAGCTCACCAATCCCACGACGGGTGCGGTGCGTGGCAGCTTCACGCTCGATGCTGCGACGGGGAACAGCCTGCGCACCTATCGCAGTTCCGACGGCTTCAACAACGGCAACACCTACGATCTGCAGGCGCCCGACAAGCGTATCAACGCCGATCTGTTCGCCAACTTCAAATTTTCCGACGCCGCCGAAGTCTATGGCGAATTCATGTTCATGCGCGACGAGGCGGACATCCGCCTGTCGCCCACCGCGACCTTCTCGGTGCCGTTCAGCGTCAATTGCTCGAACCCCTATCTGTCGGCGTCCGAACGCAACCAGATCTGCACCTCGGTCGGCCTCACCAACGCGCAGAGCGCTACGGTGATCGTCTCGCTGCGCAATGCGGCTGGCGGTTCGCGGCACGATTACACCAACCACGAAAGCTATCGCGGCGTCCTCGGCCTGCGCGGCGACCTGTCGTCGGACTGGCATTACGACATCTATGGTCAGTACGGCCGCACCAACTACGACTCGCGCCTGATCAACGACTATTCGCTAGCCCGCTTCGGCAACGCCCTGCGCGCGGTGACCAACGCCAGCGGCCAGATCGTCTGCGAATCGCTGGCTACCAACCCCTCCTGCGTGCCGCTGAACATCTTCGCGATCGGTGGCATCACGCCGGCGGCCCTGAACTACGTCCAGAACACCGTCACGCGCACCGGCTATACCGAGGAAGCGATCGCCAGCGCGTCGCTGACCGGCGACCTGGGCTTCGCCAGCCCGTTCGCCACGCACAAGGTCGGCGTCGCGATCGGCGCGGAATATCGCCGCGAAGAGATCCGCTTCACCCCCGATCAATTCTATTCGAGCCGCGACGTCGCCGGCAATTCGGGCGGCGAATTTCCGATCGCCGGCTCGTTCGACGTCAAGGAAGTGTATGCGGAGATCCGCGTACCGCTGGTCGAGGACAAGCCCTTCTTCCGTAGCCTGAACGTCGAAGGCGGCGTGCGCTATTCCAGCTACAGCACCGCCGGCGACACCTGGGCATACAAGGCGGGTGCCGACTGGTCGCCGATCGGCGACATCCGTTTCCGCGGCAGCTACCAGCGCGCGGTGCGCGCACCCAATCTGGTCGAGCTGTTCGGACCTCAGCGGCAGGTGACCGCCAGCATCTCCGACCCTTGCGAGGGCACCGCCCCGCGCGCGACCGCCGCACAATGTGCGCTGAGCGGCGTGACCGCGACCCAATACGGCTTGATCGCCCCCGCCGCGGGGCAGCAGTCCGGCGCGCTGATCGGCGGCAATCCCCGGCTCGATCCGGAAACCAGCAACACGACGTCATTCGGCGTGCAGGTGACCCCGCGCTGGCTGCGCGGCATCACCGTGACCGCCGACTATTTCGATATCCAGGTCAAGAAGCTCATTACCACGGTGCCCGCCGGCATCACGCTCAACCAGTGCATCAGCCAGGGCGTGTTCTGCGACCTGATCCGACGCAACGCCGCGACCGGGTCGCTGGTGACGGGCGGCTTCGTCACCACCACCAGCATCAACTCGGGCTACCTCAAGACCAGCGGGATCGACCTGTCGGTGGCGGCGGACCAGAACCTCGCCGACCTCTTCGGCGGCAATCCGGGGCGCCTCGCGATCAACGCCGCGGGAACGTCGACGCGTAAGTATGAAACGCAGATCCTGCCGGGCTCGCCGGCGTACCGCTGCGACGGCTATTTCGGCGTCACCTGCGGCGTGCCGATCCCCAAGTGGCGGCATCGCGTGTTCGTCACCTATACGATGCCGGACGGCATCTCGCTGTCTGCGACGTGGCGGCACCTCGGCGCGACGCGCAATGACCGCTCGAGCAGCGCACCTTATCTGACCGGCACCTTCCAGCCCTATGACAAGTTCCTGCCGACGGTGGACTATCTCGATCTCGGCCTGTCGATCGGGGTCGCGCGCAGCTACACGCTGCGGCTGGGGGTGAACAACGTGTTCGATACCGATCCGCCGCTGACCGCCAGCACCGGCACGGGCCAGGTCAGCAACGGCCCCTTCTATGCCGGCATCTACGACGCGCTCGGCCGCTATGTCTTCGCCGGCGTGAGCGCGCGCTTCTGATGCGCCGGCTCGCACGCCGGTTGGGGAGCGTGGGGATGGCGCTGGCAGCCGCCCTCCCCGCGCCCGCCCCGCTCGCCGCCCAACAACCGGGCGCCGGCGAGACAACCCGCGTCTTCTTCGACAACGACTTTCTGGGCCCCGGACAGAGCAACATCCAGGCGATGATCCCGCTGCTGCGCGACCCGCAGGTCAGGCTGGAAGGCGTCGGCGTCGTCACCGGCGATGCCTGGCTGACCGAAGAGGTGCAGCACCTGCTTCGCTTCCTCGAGATCGCGCATCGTCGCGACGTCAAGGTCCACGCCGGGGCGGAGATGCCGCTGCTCCGCACGCCCATGGAAATGGCCAATTGGGAGGCCGCATACGGCAAGATCCCGTTTAAGGGCGCCTGGAGCACGCCGCGAGCGGGGCGCACCTATCACCCCGACCAGCCGCGCCTCGTCCCGCCGCTGCCGGAGGGCGCGCCGACTTTGAAGCCCGCCGCCGAGGACGCGGTCACCGCGCTGATCCGCGCCGTCCGCGCGCATCCGGGCGAGGTCACGATCGTCGCGGCGGGGCCGCTCACCAACATCGCGCTCGCGCTGCGCTTCGCCCCGGACCTCCCGGACCTCGTCAAGGCGATCGTGATCGAGGCGGGGAAGGTCGACACCGGCTTCGGCCGTGCGACCGGCAACACCGATTACGCGACCGATTTCAACTTCCTCTTCGATCCCGAGGCGGCGCACATCGTCCTCACCGCGCCATGGAAACGGATCACCGCGGTCGGCAACGTCTCGTCGAGCGTCAAGATGACGCCAGAACTCGCCGACCGCATCGCCGCGGCGGGACGGCCGGTCGGCGGTTATGTGAAGCGCTACGCCCGCCTCGGCCAGCCGCTGTGGGACGAGATCACCGTCGCGGTCGCGCTCGACCCCACGCTCGTCACCGAGGAAGTCGTCGCGCACCTCGATGTCGAGACGCAGCGGAGCGCCAGCTACGGTCAGCCCCTGATCTGGAAATCGGACATGGCGCCCGCCGGCACGCGCGCGGTGCATCTGGTACGGGCAATCGACGCCGCACGCTTCACCCGGCGCTTCGTCGAGCAGGCCGCACGATGAGCGTCGCCCGCCTGCTGGCCCCGCTGCTGGAGCGCCGCTTCGACCTCGCCGCCCGCGGCACCACGCCTGCGCGCGAGGCGATGGCGGGGATGACGAGCTTCCTCGCCGCGGCCTATCTGATCGTCGTCATCCCCTCGCTCCTGTCGAGCGGCGGGATGGACAAGGGTGCCGCCACGACCGCCGCCATCCTGCTGCTCGCCGGCGGCAGCGCGGCGATGGGCCTCTACGCCAACCTTCCCTTCCTCGTCGGCCCCGGCATCGGCGGGTCGGCGATCCTGGGCGTCACGCTGGCGCAGGTGGAGGGCGTGCCCTGGCCGGTCGGCCTCGGCATCGCGCTCTGCTCCGGCCTCGCCTTTCTCGCGCTGACGCTCACCGGCGCGCGCGGGCTGGTGGTGCGGATGATCCCGCCGCAGATCAAGCTGGGGCTGGGCGCGTCGATCGGCCTGTTCATCGCGCTGCTCGGCTGCCGCGATGCCGGCATGGTGGCGGTCAACGCGCGCTCGAACGCCCTCGCACTCGGAGACTTCTCCGCCCCCAGCCCGATCGTTGCACTGATCGGCCTCGCGGTCGCCGTCGCGCTACAGGCGCGGCGCGTGCCCGGCGCGATCCTCGCCGGTATCGCCGCCGCGGCGCTCGCCGGCATTCCCTATGGCCTGACGACGCTGCACGGCGCGGTGTCGCTGCCGCACAGCATCGCGCCGGTCGCCTTCCGTCTCGATCCGGTCGGCGCGCTGACGCTCGCGGCGCTGCCCTATATGTTCGCCTTTTTCGCGGGCGAATTCTTCTCGACGCTGGGTACGACGCTGGCGATCGGTGCCAAGGCCGGGCTGACCGATGGCGAAGGCAACTTGCCGGGGATCGAGCGGCCATTCCTGGTCGATTCGATCGCGGCGACGGTCGGCCCCTTGATCGGCATTCCCGCCGGCACCGCACTCGTCGAATCCGCCGCCGGTGTCGAGGCGGGCGGCAGGACCGGTCTGACGCCGCTCTGCGCCGCGCTCTGCTTCCTCCTCACGCTCGCGCTGCTGCCGATCGCGATGGCGATCCCGCGCGCGGCGACCGCACCGGCGCTGATCCTCATCGGCATCTCGATGTTCGGCACCCTCGCCCGCGCGCACCAGGGTGACGCGCTCGATCTGTTGCCGGCGATGGCGATGGTGCTGCTGACGCTGATCTCCAACAGCTTCGGCACCGGCATCGCCGGCGGCCTGCTCGCCCATGTCCTCGTCATGCTGCTCGCCGGGCGGGCGCGTGAACTGCCCGTGGGCCTGATCGTGCTCAGCCTGCCGCTGGGCTATTATTACTACACCGCCGCCACCGGACACTGACCCGCCATGCCTCAGCCTGCCCAGCTCGGGAACGTTCCCGAGAGCCCCATCGGCCGCCCCGTCTCTTTGGAGCAGCGCGCCTTCTTCCACGCCATTCCCAAGGTGGAACTGCACTGCCACCTGCTCGGTGCCGTACGCCACGAAACCTTTGCCGAGCTCGCCGCCCGGCACCACGCGCCGGTCACGCCCGACGAGATCGCCGGCTTCTATACACGCGGCGAAAAGCCGGTCGGCGTGCTCCACGTGCTGCGCACGCTGGAACGGCATCTGCTGCTGGAGCCCGAGGCGTTCGAGCGGATCGCCTACGAATATCTCGCCGATGCCGCGGCGGAGAACGTCCGCCACGCCGAATTCTTCTGGAACCCGACCGCCAGCCTGCGCGACCGCGGCCTGCCCTATGCCGAGATGCAGGCGGCGATCCTCGCCGGCATGGCGCGCGCGGAGGCGGATCATGGCATCACGTCGCTGCTGATCCCCAGCATCGACCGCGAGGCGGGTGCCGACGCCGCACTCGACATGGTGCAGGCGATGATCGCGCACCGCGACCGCCGCGTCGCCGGGATCGGCATCGATTATCGCGAGACGGAGAACCCGCCCGAACGCTTCATCGCAGCCTATGCGCTGGCGCGTGAAGCGGGCCTGCGCGCCACCGCACATGCCGGCGAATTCGGCGAGCCGTGGACCAATGTCGAAACGGCGGTCGACCGCCTCCACGTCGACCGGATCGACCATGGCTATACGATCGTCGACAATCCGACGCTCGCGCAGCGTTACGCGGAGGCCGGCATGGTATTCACCGTCGTGCCGACCAACAGCTGGTATCTGCGCACGCTGCCGCGCGAGCGCTGGGCGCTGGATCACCCGATCCGGCGGATGGCGGAGCTCGGCCTGAAGCTGCATCCCAACACCGACGATCCGACGCTGCACAACGTCACGCCCGCCGGGGCCTGGGAGCTGATGTACTCGCACCTCGGCTTCGACGTCGCCGCGTTGCGCGCCATGATGCTCAACGGCATCGCGGGAAGCTGGGCAATCTCCGAACAGCGGCAGCAATGGCAGGCGGAGTTCACGCGCGACTTCGACGCTGCCGCGGCCGCCACGAACCTCGCATGACCGACGGCGCGACCGCCGGGGTCGTTCGCCTGAGCCATGCCGCCGCGGCAGAGGTGCCACCCGCGGTTCGGGCGATGGCCCGGCTGTGCATCCTCGACTGGTTCGGCCTCGCGATCGCAGGATTGCGCGAGCCGGTGGCGGAGCTGCTGCTCGCCGAGGTGCAGGCCGAGGGCGCGGCGCCGACGGCGACGATCCTCGGCGCGGGCAAGCTGTTCAGCGGGCGACAGGCGGCGCTGGTGCATGGCGTCGCCGGGCATGCGCTCGACTTCGACGACGTGAACCTCGCGATGCACGTCCACCCCACGACCGTGATCCTGCCACCGCTGCTCGCGCTTGCCGAGATGCGCAGGCTGGACGGAGACGCGGTGCTCCGCGCCTTTGTCGCCGGCTACGAAGCCGCTGGCATGATCGGTGCCGCGCTGAGCGGCCCGCATTACGCGCGCGGCTTCCACGCGACGGGCACGATCGGCGCGCTGGGCGCGGCGGTCGCGTGCGTGCATGCGCTGGGACTCGACGCTGCCGGACAGGCGCGCGCGCTCGGGCTCGCCGCGTCGATGGCGGCGGGGCTGAAGGCGCAGTTCGGCACGATGGCGAAGCCGATGCACGCCGGCCGGGCAGCGGAGACCGGGCTGCTCGCCGCCCTGCGCGCCGAGCGCGGCGTCACCGGCACCACGACGATCTTGGAGGCGCGGCAAGGCTTCGCCGACACGCAGGCGGAGGGCTGGCCCGCGGATGCACCCGTGTGGGCCGGCTATCATCTGCTCGACAACCGATTCAAGTTCCACGCCGCCTGCTTCGGCGTGCACGGCACGCTGGAGGCGATCGGCGCGCTGCGGCGTGCACACCCGTTCACCACCGGGGATGTACGGGCGGTGCGGCTGACCGTGCATCCGGAGCGGGATGCGATGTGCAACCTCTCCGATCCGCAAGACGGCAACGCAGCCAAGTTCAGCCTGCGCTTCAACGCCGCCCTCGCGCTCGCGGGTCGCGCCACCGCCGATCCCGCAACCTATGCGGACGGAAACGTCGCCGATCCGGCCCTGCGCCGCCTGCACGATCGGGCGACCGTGACGCTGGCGGACGGCGATTGGCCCGAGGACATGACCGCGGTCGAGGTCGAGCTGCACGACGGCCGGACGCTGCGCGACACGCGCGACATGGCCAAGCAACGCCTGCTGCCGGACGCCGCGGCTCCGACCCTCGCGGCCAAGTTCGACGCGCTGGCAGGGCCGCGGATCGGAGCCGCTGCCGCTGGGCGCCTGCGCTCGGCGATAAACCGGTTCGAGGACCATCCGGTCGAAGCGTTGCTGGCCTTGGCGGCACCGCCCCGCTGAGCCTGCGCTCGCTTCGAAACGATTGACCCGCAGAGGCGATCCGCCGCAACGAGGGCATTGCCCCTGGCAGAGGATGGGACCCACGACATGCCGGCCTTTTCCCGGTTCCTGCGCTATTTCATGGCGGTCGGCCGGCTCGGCTCGATCCGTCGCGCCGCCGACGAGCTGCACGTCTCCGCCTCCGCGATCGATCGCCAGATCCTGAACGTCGAGGCGGAACTCGGCATGCCGCTCTTCGAGCGGTTGCCGACCGGACTGCGTCTTACCGCCGCGGGCGAGATCATGATGGCGGCGGGCAGCCGCTGGCAGAAGAACATGATCTCGGTTCGCGCGCAGATGGAGGACCTGCGCGGACTGAAGCGCGGCCATGTCGAGATCGCGGTCATCGACGCGCTGGCAAAGGGCTATATCCCCGCGGCGATCCAGACGATCCAGGCACGCTATCCCGGCATCACCATCGGCGTGAAGGTGCTGGACAACGGCGCGGTGCGCGAGGCGGTGCTGCGCGGCGACGTCGACATGGGGCTGTTGTTCGATCCCCAATCCTATCGCGACCTGCAGGTGCGCGCGTTCGTCGATGTCGTGCTCGGCTTCCTGACCCCGGTCGGCCACCCGATCGGCGAGCGGCGCGAGGCGCGCTTCTCGCTCTGCGAGGGCTCGCCGCTGGTGCTGCCGGCACGACCGCTCGCGGTCTGCCAGCAGGTCGAGGTGCTGATCGGCACCAGCGGCATCGAGCCGCGCCGTCAGGTGACGTCCGACAATATCCAGATGATCGTCTCGATGGTGCTTCAGGGGCTCGGCGTCGGCGTCCTCACCTCGCTCGACGTGCTGACCGAGGTGCGCCAGGGCCTGCTGTCCTTCACCCGCATCACCGACCCTGTGCTGCGGCCGATGGCGCTGGCGCTGTGCACCGCGGCGCAGCGCGTGCCCTCCCATGCCGCCAGCATGGTGCTCGACGAGATCGAGGCAGGGTTTGCACAGCTCGCTTATGCGCCCGCGGGCGGGCGGCCGAGCGCGTCACCGTCGACGCTAGCCTGACCGGACGATCCCGTCGTCGCTCACGCCGGCAAGGCCCAGGCGCGGCGGCCGCGCAGGTAGGTCGCTCGGACGGCGCGGTCGTCGCCCAGGATCTGCAACGCGAACAACCGCTCCGCCAGCGTCGCATCGCGCGTCCGCCGCGCCATCAGCGGCGTGGCGGCATCGTCGAGCACGACGAAGTCGGCCTCCTGCCCCGGCTCGAGCGCGCCGATCCGGTGATCGAGGCACAGCAGCGCGGCGCTCCCCGCGGTCGCCAGATACAGCGCGCGGAACGGATCGAGCCGCACGTCGCGCGACAGCGCCGCCTGGTAGGCGAGGCCGGCGTTGCGCAGCAGCGACAGGCTGGTGCCCGCGCCGATGTCGCTGCCGAGGCCGAGCTTGAGGCGGAACCGGTCGGCCTGCGCGAGGTCGAGGAAGCCCGATCCCAGGAACAGGTTCGATCCCGGACAGGTCGCGATCCCCGCGCCCGCCTCCGCCAGCCGCGCGCAGGAGCGGTCGGTGAGGTGGCAGGCATGCGCGAACACGGAACGCGGCGTCACCAGGCCGAACCGGTCGTAGACGTCGAGGTAATCGGCCGCATCCGGGAAGCGTTCGGACACCGCCGCGCACTCGCGCCGGTTCTCCGCGAGATGCGTGTGGAGCAGGACGTCAGGATGCGCCGCCAGCAAGGCACCCGCAATCGCCATCTGCGCATCGGACGAGGTCAGCGCGAAGCGCGGCGTTACCGCATAGCCCAGCCGCCCGCGCCCGCGCCATCGCGCGATCAGCGTCTCGCTATCCGCGCGACCTTGCTCTGGCGTGTCGCGCAGACCGTCGGGGCCGAGATCCATCAGCACCTTGCCCGAAACGACGCGCATGTCGCGCGCCAGCGCCGCCTCGAACAGCGCATCGACCGATCCTTCGTGGACGGTCGCGAACACCAGCGCGCTGGTCGTGCCGTGACGCAGCAGTTCGTCGAGGAACGCGCTCGCCAGCGCGTCGGCGTGCGCGCGCTCCGCAAAGGCCTTTTCGGCCGGAAAGATATGCCGCTCGAGCCAGTCGAGGAGTTGCTCGCCGTGCGATGCGATCCGGTCGAGCTGGGGATAATGGACGTGCGCGTCGACGAAGCCGGGCACGATCAACCCTGCGAGGTGCTCGACCGGCACGTCGGCGAAGCGTGCCGCCAGGTCGCGATACGGCCCCCGCGCCACGATCACGCCGTCCTCGACAATTAGCAGGCCGTCCGGCTCATGCCGCACCGCGTGCGGATCGTCGCGGGGATCACGGGCGACCGACAGAAGCTCGCCGTGGAACGCCTGAATCATCGTCCACCGTCCAGTTGCACCAGCTGCGCGAGCGTGGCGAGGGCGATCACCTCCGGCTCCTTGCCCGTAATGCTCTCGATACCGATCGGGCATGTCAGGCGGGTCCGCGCCGCCTCGTCCACGCCGTCGCGTGCCAATCGGCCGAGGAAGCGCGCGCGCTTGGTCGCCGATCCGATCACGCCCACGAAGGCGACCGGCGAGCGTCGCAACGCGGCCTGGACCAGCGCATAGTCGAGCGCGTGGTCGTGGGTCAGGATGACGACCGCGGCATCGGCGGGCGCGTCTGCGACGCAGCGCGACAGGTCCGCCTCCGCGACTAGCGTCACGCCGTCCACCGCCGCGAACGCCTCGCGCGTATCGAACCAGGCGAGGCGCAGCGGCAGGTGGCGCGCCTGGAGCGCGATCGCCTGGCCGACGTGCCCGGCCCCGAACAGATAGAGGGGGCGGCGCGGTCGACCGATCACCTCGCTCCAGCACGCGCCCGCGCGCGGCAGGTCGCCGCGCGCCGACGGCACGATCCCGGTGCCGTCCCCCGTCACCCATCGCGCGACGCCCCCGGTGCCGAGCTCCGTGACGAGGCGCAGCCCAGGCGCGACATCCTCGGTCCAGCCGAGCGCTCCCGGATCGACATGCTCCACGAGCAGCCGCACCCGCCCGCCGCAGCATTGGCCGAGCAGCGGTCCCAGCGGATAATCCTGCACCCGCCACGTTCCCGGCGGATGAGTCAGGATCGATCGTGCCTGTTCGATCGCGCGATGCTCCAGCTTGCCGCCGCCGATCGTGCCGGATAGCGCCTCCGCCGTCACCAGCATCCGGGTTCCCGCCCCGCGCGGCGCGGACCCTTCGGTCGCCACCACGGTGACCATCGCGGCCGGCTGCGCTACCGCCAGCGCCCTAAGTTGGTCGATCCACGCCGTCATGCGGCACTATGGGCCGCGATCGCGCGGAGGATCGCCTCCGGCGTGGCAGGCGCATCCAGCGGCACGGTCGCGCGCGAGTCCGGCGCGGTCGCCGCGATCGCTGCGGACAGCGCCGAGAAGACCGAGAGCGCGAGCATGAACGGCGGCTCGCCCACGGCCTTGGACCGGTTGATCGTCGGTTCGACGTTGCCACCGTCCCACAGCGCGATGCGGAAATGCTTCGCCCGGTCCGACGCGGTCGGGATCTTGTAGGTCGCGGGCGAATGCGTCAGCAACCGGCCGGATGCGTCGAAAACGAGTTCCTCGGTGGTCAGCCAGCCCTGCCCCTGCACGAACGCCCCCTCGATCTGGCCGAGGTCGATGCCGGGGTTGAGCGACCGGCCGACGTCGTGAAGGATATCGACCGCCAGCACGCGATGCTCGCCGGTCAGCGTGTCGATCACCACCTCGCTCACGGCAGCACCATAAGCGAAGTAAAAGAATGGGCGGCCGCGATGGGTGGCACGGTCGTAGGCGATGTGCGGCGTCGCGTAATAGCCCGTCGCAGACAGCGACACCCGCCCCATATGGGCGCGCCGCGCCACCTGCGCGAAGGGGATCGTCTCGGCCCCCACCGCGACACCGTCGGGCGTAAAGCGCACCGCCTCCTCCGCGCAACCATGGCTGCGCGCCAGGAATGCGGCGACACGATCGCGGATCGTCCTTGCCGCCTCATACGCCGCCATGCCGTTGAGGTCGGCGCCCGAAGAGGCGGCGGTGGCGGAGGTGTTGGGCACCTTGTCAGTGCGTGTCGCGGTGATCCGGATCGTCTCGATCGGCACCGCGAAGACGTCGGCGACGATCTGCGCGACCTTGATGTAGAGGCCCTGCCCCATTTCGGTGCCGCCGTGGTTCACCTGAATGCTGCCGTCGGCGTAGACGTGGACCAGCGCGCCCGCCTGGTTGAGGTGGGTGGTGGTGAAGCTGATGCCGAACTTGACCGGCGTCAGCGCGATCCCGCGCTTCAGCACCGGGCTCGTCCGGTTGAAGGCGTCGATCGCGGCACGCCGGGCGTCGTAGCGCGCCTCGGAGCGTAGCCGCGCGATCAACTCGGGCGCGATATTGTCGGCCACCGTCATGCCATAGGGTGTGACGTTCCGGCCCGGGCCGTAGAGGTTGGCGATCCGCACCGCGAGCGGATCGAGGCCGAGGTGCGCAGCCACCGCATCCATCACTCGTTCGATCGCCAGCATGCCCTGCGGCCCGCCGAAACCGCGGAAGGCGGTGGCCGAAACGGTGTTCGTCTTCCAACGTTCGGACAGGATCTCCACGTCCGGCAACCAGTAGCAATTGTCGCTGTGGAACATCGCGCGGTCGTTGATCGCAGGCGACAGATCGACGGTCGCGCCGCACCGCGACGCCAGCGTCAGCCGCAGCCCCTCGATACGCCCCGCGTCGTCGAAGCCCACGTCCCACGCCACCTCGAATTCGTGACGCTTGCCGGTGACGATCATGTCGTCGTCGCGGTCGCACCGGAACTTCGCGGGGCGGCCGGTTCGATGCGCGACGAGCGCGGCAGCGGCGGCGAAGGCCGCGGCCTGCGTCTCCTTGCCCCCGAAGGCGCCGCCCATCCGTCGCACCTCCACGGTGACGTCGGCGGAGCTCAGGCCGAGCACCTGCGCGATCAGATGCTGGACCTCGCTGGGGTGCTGGGTCGAGCTGAGGACATGCACCTGCCCCTCCTCGCCAGGCGTCGCCAGCGCGATCTGCCCCTCGAGATAGAAATGATCCTGCCCGCCGATCGCGAGCCCGCCGGTCAGGCGATACGTGGCCTGCGCGAGCCTCCCCCCGGCATCGCCCCGCGCCATCCGTTGCGCGGGCTCGATCCACGATCCGGCCTCGCGCGCGGCGGAGATCGAGACCAGCGGCGCCCGCGTCGCATAGTCGATCCGCCCCAATCGCGCCGCGCGCCGCGCCGCATCCCGGCTCGTCGCCGCGACCACGAATATCGGCTGGCCGACATAGGCGACGGTGCCGTCTGCGAGCAGGCGATCGTCGTGCGCCACCGGGCTGACGTCGTTCTCGCCCGGAATGTCGGCGGCGGTATAGACCGCGACCACGCCGGGCGCGGCACGCACTGCGTCGAGGTCGATGGCGACGATATCCGCATGCGCCTCGCTCCCGAGCCCGAACGCGAGGTGGAGCAGGTCGACGGCCTCGGGCAGGTCGTCGATGTAGCGCGCCACGCCCGTGACGTGCAGCGCCGCGCTGTCGTGCGGCAGCGAGGGCTTCGGGACGACGTCAGGCATCCGCCGCCTCCACGTCGCGCACCGAGACCCGGTGCCCCGCCTCGCGATGCCACATGCGCCACAGCAACGATGCCGCCGCCTGCCCGCGATAGGCGGCGCTGCCGCGCACGTCGTCGAGCGGGGTGAAGTCGCCCGCCAGCGCGTCCGCCGCCTCCGCGATCGTCGCTTCGTCGAAGGTCCGGCCGGTCAGCGCCGCCTCGCAACCCGTCGCCCGACGCGGGGTCGGCGCCATGCCGCCGAACGCCACGCGCGCCTCCGCGACGATGCCGTCCACGATCCGCAACCGCAGCGCGCCGCACACCGCGGAAATGTCGCTGTCGAACCGCCGCGACAGCTTGGCGATGTAGATGAGGTCGTCGGCATGCGGGCGTGGCACGAAGACGCTTTCGACGAACTCACCCCGACGCCGGTCCTGCCTGCCATAATCGAGGAAATAGTCGGCCAGCGGGATCGTGCGCCGCCCTTCCGCGCCGGCCAGCGTCAGCGTCGCGTCGAGCGCGATCAGCGCGGGCGGCCCGTCGCCGATCGGCGAGCCGTTGGCGATGTTGCCGCCAACCGTCGCCGCGTTGCGCACCTGCAACCCGCCGAGCCGGCGCACCAGTTCGCCGAGATCGGGGTGCAGGCGGCCGAGCGCGGCATGTGCGTCCGCATAGCGGACCGCCGCACCGATCGTCAGACCGTCCGCATCCTCGTCCAATCGGCGCAGTTCGGGGATGTCGCCGACGAAGACGACGGGTCCCAGGTCGTGCAGCCCCTTCGTCACCCAGAGCGCGACGTCGGTCCCCCCCGCCACGATCCGCGCATCCGGCGTGGCGGCGAGCAACGCCGCGAGCGCCTCGACACTCTCCGGCGCATGCCAGCCCTTCCCCGACGCCCTCGCCGGGATCGCCGCGAGCTGCGCCGCCAGCGCCACGTCGTCGCGTGCGATCGGGGGCGCCGCGCGGCCCGCCTTCAGGATCGGGCCATAGCCCGTACAGCGGCACAGATTGCCCGCGATCACATCCTCGACCGGCAGGTCGGAGCCGACCGCGCCGATGCTGCGGCCGTGTAGCGCCATGACGAAACCCGGCGTACAGAACCCGCATTGCGAGCTGCCGTTCGCCGCCATGCAAGCCTGGAGCGGCGTCGGCGGCACGCCGGCGGCCGTCAGGCTCTCGACCGTCATCAGCGCCTTGCCGTGGAGCATCGGCAGGAACTGGATACACGCGTTGACCGCGCGCCACCCGACGCCGCTACCCCGCGCCTCTCCGACCAGCACCGTACACGCGCCGCAATCGCCCTCGGCGCAGCCTTCCTTGGTGCCGGTACGGCGCATCGTATAGCGCAGATGGTCGAGCAGCGTCGCCGTCGCGGGCGCGTCCGCGATCTCGATCGTCTCGCCGTCGAGGATGAACCGGATGGCCACGTCAGCTCCCGCGATAGGTGGAATAAGCGAACGGCGAGACGAGCAGCGGCACATGATAATGCCCGCCCGCCGCGGCGATGCCGAAGGCGATCGTCACCACGTCAAGGAACGGCGGCTCCGGCAGCGTCACGCCGGCGGCGCGGAAATACGCCGCCACCGCGAAGTCGAGACGATAGCCGCCTGCCGCCAATCCGGTCGGGAACAGGCCGGGGCAGCGCCCGTCCGCATCGGTCGTCCCCGACGCGATCGGCCCGGCCGGACCGTGCAGGCTCACCGCCATCCCCGCCGCCGGGCGACCGTGCATCGTATCGAGCACATGCGTCGACAGGCTGGTCATGCCGTTGCCTTCCGCGACCATTCGCCAGCGAACTCGGGCTCGTCATAGGCGATGAAGGCATCGATTAGCGCCTCGGCATCGTCGAGGAAGAGCTGGTCGGCCACCCCCTTGGCGAGCCGTGGCAGCGCATGCTTCAATCCCGACAGCGCCGATGCCGACAGGCCGATGCTCGCGAGGGCCGAATAGTTGAACGCGAACAATCCGTGCAGCGACGCCGCATCCTCCGCGCGCCGCGGCAACAGCTCGAACGCCGGCCCCAGATAGGGGTGCGCGTCGAGCAGCGGATGCGCGGCGCCCGCCGGCGGGGCGTAGCGGTCCGACCAGCGCGCGATGCGGTCGGCGAGCCCGCGCAGCTCTGGCCGCAACCCCGGATCGGACAGCAGCCCGGTCGACAGCACGAGGAAATCGAAGTCGAAGGCGCGCTGCGGCGTCGCCACCCGCGCGCCCTCCCCCGCCGGTGCGACCGACAGCCACGGGCTGCCGAGATGCAGGGTGAAGCCGGGGTGGGCCGCCGCGGCCTCGAACATGTCGCCGGTCGGCGGCTGGTTCTTGACCAGGAAGTCACGCATCGCCCGGTACTTGTCCGAATCCCCGAGCGCGGGGTAGCGCGGCGTCAGACCCACCCGCTCCATGAAGCGGATCGGGTTGACCCGTGGCAGCGCCGCCCGCCGCGCGAAGACGTGCACCTCCGCCACCCCCGCCTCGAGCGCGGCATTGGCATTGTCGAAGGCCGAGGCGCCGATGCCGAGAATGCCGATGCGCTTGCCCGCCAACGCCGCATAGTCGATCGCCGCCGAGGTATGTGCGTAGAGATGCGGCGGCAGGGCGTCGCTGACGAACTGTGGCACATGCCATTCGCCGCCGCCCTGAATGCCGGTCGCCAGCACCACCTTGCGCGTCGTCAGCACCTCGCCATCGGCCAGCGTGACACGGAACAGACCCGGCGCGGCGGGATCGATCGCCACCACCCTGGCGTCGTTGCGCACGGGCAGGTCGAGCACGCGGCGATACCACCGCAGATACTCCATCCACATCGGCCGCGGGATCTTGCCGAGCGCGGCCCAGCCCTCGGTGCCGAACTGCGCCTCGTACCAGGCGCGGAAGGTGAGGCTGGGGATGCCCATGTCGACGCCGGTCAGCTGCTTGGGCGTGCGCAGCGTCCGCATCCGGGCATAGGTGACCCACGGCCCCTCGCGCCCCGCCGGATTTTCGTCGAGCACCAGCAACCGGTTCACCCGCTCGCCGATCAGCGCGAACGCCGCCGCCAGCCCGCTCTGCCCGCCGCCGACGATCAGCACGTCATGGACATGGGCCCCGCGCGGCACCGTCCAGTCGGCGCCACCCCAGTCGAGCCATTCCAGATCGCGCGCGACCCGCGCCTCCAGGTCGACAAGACTCATGCGGCATCCTCCAGCCTGAGGCGGGTGATCTTGCCGATCTCGTCGATCGCCGCCGCGATCTCGCTATCGGGATCGTTGGCCAGCCGCGCCTCCATCGCCGCGAGGATCCCCGCCTTGTCGGTCAGCCGCACGCAGATGATGAAGGGGAAACCAAAGCGCGCGCGATAGCGGGCGTTGAGGTCGTGAAAGCGTGCGAACTCCGCAGGGGTCAGCCGGTCGAGGCCGGCGGAGGCCTGTTCCGCGGCGGACGCCCGCGTCAGCGTGCCGTCGATCGCCGCCTTCCCCGCCAGTTCCGGGTGCGCGCGGATCAGCGCCAGCCGCTCCTCGCCGTTCGCCGCTGCCACCACCGCCATCAGATCGGCATGGCGATCCCCCGACGAAGGTTGCGCATCCGCGCGCGCCTCCACCCAGGGGCTGTGCTCGAACAGCGCGGTCATGATCCGCTTCCTTCCAGGCTGACATGCGCGGAGACGACCTTCCAGCCGTCGTCGAATTTGACCCAGGCCTGCGTCTGCCGCCCGCGCCGGTCGCTGCCCTCGCGGTAGAATTCGGCGTCGGCGGTGGCGAACCGGTCGCCGTAGACGGTAATGGCGACGCGCCCCAACCGCCGCTGCGGCGATCCGCCGCGCCCTTTCCGGAACTCACGGATCGCCTCGATCCCGTACAGGACTTCGCCCACGCCATAGCGGTTCGTCGTGGGCGCGTCGTGGAACAGCGCGTCCATCGCCGGAATGTCGTCCGCCATCAACGCGCGCTCATAGAAGTGGAAGGCCGCCGTTACCTCGGCGAGCGCCTTGGGATCGTCGATCGTCATGCCGGGTGCACCGCCAGCCAGTGGCGCGCGATGTCGATCCGCCGCGCGATCCAGGCATCGCCGCTGGCGATGACATGGTCGACGAACCGCGCCACCGCGAGCGCGCGCGCCGGCCGCCCGGCGATGCGGCCATGCAATCCCACCGACATCATCCGCCCGCCCTCCGCGCGCAGCGCCTCGAACGTATCGCGCAGGTAGCGGAAGAACTGCTCGCCCTCGGTGAAGCCGTTCAGCGCCACCATCTTCATGTCGTTGACGTCGAGCGAATAGGGGACGATCAACTGCCCCTCCACGTAATAAGGCAGATCGTCGGCATAGCTGTCGGAGTCGTAGACGAAGCCGCCCTCCTCGCGCACGATCCGCGCCGTGTTGGGGCTGGTGCGCCCCTGGTACCAGCCGAGCGGGCGTTCGCCCGTCAGCCGCGTATGGAGTGCGATCGCGCGTGCGACATGGTCGCGCTCCACCGCCTCCGGCACGGTCTGATAGTCGATCCAGCGCAGCCCATGGCTCGCCACTTCCCATCCCGCCGCGAGCATCGCCTCGACCGCCGCGGGGTTGCGCTCCATCGCCGTGGCGACGCCGAAGACGGTGACGGGAAGCCCACGCTCGGTGAACAGCCGGTGCAGGCGCCAGAAGCCGGCGCGACTGCCATATTCGTACAGGCTTTCCATTGCCATCGCCCGCGCGGGATGGCTCGCGGCGCCGACCATCTCGGACAGGAACGCCTCCGACCCGGCATCGCCGTTGAGGACGCTGTTCTCGGCGCCCTCTTCGTAATTGACGACGAATTGGACCGCGATCCGCGCGCCGCCCGGCCAGCGTGCGTCCGGCGGCGACGCGCCATAGCCGATCAGGTCGCGGCCGCTCATGCGTCCCACGCCGCCAGCGCCGCATCGACGCCGGCCCCCGGCGGGGCGACGAAGCCCTCGGCACGCAGCACCGTCTCGAGCGCGCCCATCGTGATCGCGACCTTGTGCTTCATCGCGTTGTAGCCCATCGCGCCGATCCGCCAGACCTTGCCGGCGAGCGGACCGAAGGCGGTGCCGATCTCGATCTCGAAATCCTCGCGCATCCGGCGACGCACCGCCTCGCCGTCGACGCCACCGGGAATGTGGATCGCGGTGACGTTGGTCATCCGGTGCGCATCGTCCCCGAACACGGCGAGGCCCATCGCCCGCGCCGCCGCCGCGACCGAGGCGCCGGCGCGCGCATGCCGCGCGAACCGTTCCGCCAGCCCCTCGCCCTGCGCCACACGCGCGCATTCGCGCGCTCCGTAGAGCATCGTCGTCGCTTCGGTGTGATGGTTGAGGCGCTTCTCGCCCCAGTAATCCATCACCATGGCGAGATCGAAATAATTGGACGCGATCCGCGGCCCGTAGCCGTCGCGGATGTCGTCGCGGCGGATGCCGCGCTCGACGTGCCGCCGGGCGAGGATCCGCTCCGCCGCGCGATCCGAGATGGTGATCGGTGCCGAACCCGACGGTCCGCCCAGACACTTCTGCAATCCACCGGTGACGACGTCGACACCCCAGCCGTCCGCCTCGATCGCCATGCCGCCGATCGTCGCGGTCGCATCGACATAGCTGTACGCCCCCGCGGCACGGCACAGCGCGCCCAGCCCGGCGAGCGGCTGCGCCATAGTGGTGGAGGTGTCGCCATGAACCGTGGCGACGACGCGGGGACCGTGCCGCGCGATCGCCGCCGCGATCGCGTCGCGCGGCACCACCTCGCCCCAGGGGGCCTCTACCGAGACGACGGTAGCGCCGATCCGCGCCAGGATCTCCTTCAGCAGCAGACCGAAGCGGCCGAAATTGATCACCAGCACCGTGTCGCCGGGCTCGACCAGCGACACCAGCGACGCCTCGATCGCGGCGCGGGCGGTGCCGTCGACGAGGAAGGTCCAGCGATTGTCCGTGCCGAACACCGGCCGGTACAGCGCCATGACCTGCTCCATATAGCCGGTCATCTCGGGGTCGAACTGACCCAGCAGGTCGGCCGACATTGCGCGCAGCACGCGCGGATGCGCATTGACCGGGCCGGGGCCCATCAGCAGGCGCTGCGGCGGGTCGATCTCGCCGAACAGGGTGGGATCAAGGCTCGCCAACATGCTCTCCCAAGCGTTCGATGAAGCCGGTCATCACCCGCAGCGCGACATCGGCGTCGGCGGCCTCGACATGCTCGGCCGGATTGTGGCTGATGCCGCCGCGGCAGCGGACGAAAAGCATCGCGGTCGGGCACAGCGCCGCCATGATCATCGCGTCGTGCCCCGCCCCCGACACCAGCCGGCGGACCGGCTGGCCGGCCGCGGTCGTGGCGGCATCGAGCAGGTCCATCAGGGCGGGGTCGCAGGGGCTGGCGGGCAGGTCGTGAATTCGCTCGATCGCGATATACAGACCGCGCGCCGCAGCGATCGCGGTGATTGCGGCGACGATCCGTTCGGCGGCGGCATCGCGGCGGGCGGCGTCGCCCGATCGCACGTCGATGGTGAAGGAAACCGCACCGGCGATGACGTTGGCGGCACCCGGCGCGGCCGCGATCGTCCCCACCGTCGCCACCAAGTCTCCCGCATCGGCGCACGCGACCGCCTCGATCGCCAGCACCATCGCCGCCGCGCCGGCCAGCGCGTCGCGGCGGAGCGGCATCGCGGTCGTCCCGGCATGGCCGGCGACGCCCGTCACCTGCACGGCATAGCGGCATTGCGCGGCGATGCCGGTGACGGTGCCGACTGCCAGCCCCTCCGCCTCGAGCACCGGCCCCTGCTCGATATGCGCCTCCAGATAGGCCAGCGCCGGCGCATGGCGTGCATCCGCCAGCCGCTCCGGCGCGGTCCCGTTCGCCGCGAGCGCATCGGCTAGCGTCACGCCGGCGCCATCGGTCATCGCCGGCACTGCGTCCAGCGTACCCGCGACCGCCCGGCTCGTCAGCATCGCCGCGGGGAAGCGCGATCCCTCCTCATCGCCGAACGCGATCACTTCGATCGCGAAGGGCATCCGCCGCGCCGCCCCATGCAGTGCGGCGACGCATTCGATCCCCAGCATGACGCCGAGCGGCCCGTCATAGCGCCCCGCGTCGCGCACGCTGTCGAGGTGGCTGCCGATCAGCAGCGGCGGCCCGTCGCACGTCCCCTCGTAGCGACCGATCAGGTTGGTGGCCGCATCGCGTCGCACGGCCATGCCGGCCGCGACCATCCAGTCCGCCACCGCATCCTGCGCCGCGCGCCATGCCGGGCCGAGCCAGCCACGGTACAGGCCGTCCGCCGTGTCGCTATAGGGCGCGACGCCCAGCACATCGCAGCGCGCCACCGCGCGCGCACCGCCGGCGGCCATATCGCTCACCACGCCGCGACGCCCCCGTCGCTGCGCGGATCGCTCGCGCCGTCCAGCCGGCCGTCGCCGTGGCGGACGACCGCACCGGCATGCCCCATCACCGCGCTCGGCGCCTCCAGCCGCTCGACCTCGTGCCCGGCGGCCGCCAGCGCCGCATAGACCGTATCGTCGAACCCCGGCTCGATCTTCAGCGACGTGCTCTGCTCGCCCCAGGTCCGCCCGAGCAGCCAGCGCGGGCGGCTGATCGCCTGTTGCAGGTCGACGCCGCCGCGATAGCGCGCGAACAGCGTCGCCTGCGTCTGTGGCTGGCCCTCGCCGCCCATCGTGCCATAAGCCATGACGCGGCCGTCGTCGAAGCGCGCCAGCGCCGGATTGAGCGTGTGGAACGGCTGACGTCCTGGCCGCAACGCGTTCCACCCCTCCGCAGCCAACCGGAAGCTGCTGCCGCGATTCTGCCAGGTGATGCCCGTGCCCGGCAGCACCAGTCCCGAACCGAATTCGAAATAGGTCGACTGGATGCACGACACCACGCGCCCCTCGGCATCCGCGGCGCCGAACCAGCAGGTGTCGCCCCATTGCGGCGGCTGCGGCCACGGCAGCGCGCAACGAGGATCGATCCGCGCCGCCATCGCATCGAGCGCAGCAACGTCGTCGAGCAGCGCCTGCGCCGCTGCGGTCATATAGGCGGGATCGCCGCAATGCCGGTCCCGCCACAGGAACGCCTGTTTCGTCGCCTCCACCAGCGCGTGCACGAAGGCGCCGTCATCGACGGCGTCGATCTTCAGCCGGTCGAACAACGCCAGGATCAGCAGCGACGCTACGCCCTGCGTCGGCGGTGCGCTGTTGTAGAGGGTCGCACCGGTGATCGGCACCGTCAGGGGAGCGGGGCGCGTCGCGCGATGCGCCGCCAGATCGGCCGCCGACACCGGGCTGCCCAGCATGTCCAGGTCCGCCGCGATCCGATCCGCCAGCGCACCCCGATAGAAACCATCCAGCCCGTCCGCCGCCAGCAGCCGCAGCGTGGCGGCGAGCGTCGGCTGCCGCAGCCGATCGCCCGCCGCGAACGGCCGGCCATCGGGCTCGAAGATTGCGGCATAGGCCCCCGGCTGGTCGCGCAACTCGCCGCCCTTCGCCGCAGCGATCGCCGCGCCGCCGGCTGTGATCGCCACCCCCTCCTCGGCGTAGCGGATCGCATCGCGGAGCAGCCGATCGAGCGGCAGCGAGCTGCCGACGAGCGCCGCCTCCCAGCCCGAGATCGTCCCCGCCACCGTATTCACCGCCAGCGGCCCGCGCGTCGGCACGGCGTCCAGCCCCGCGTAGAGCGACAGCTCGGCCGCGGCCGCCGCGCCGCCGCAGCCGTGGATCGCGTGCGTTCGGCCGTCGGGCTCGGCGATCAGCCAGAAGCCGTCGCCGCCGATCCCGGTCATATGCGGGTAGACCACCGCCAGCGTCGCCGCGACCGCGACGCACGCCTCCGCGGCGCTGCCGCCGTCGCGCAGCACGTCGCACCCGGCGTTCGCCGCCAGATGATGCGGCGCGGTGACGATGCCGTGGCGGGCGGAGACGGTGCGCATCACCCCGCCCCGCCCAGCCAGGCGAAGCGCGCGATGAACAGCGCGGCGAGGACGAACAGGAACGCATCGCGGCGGGTCGCACTACCCCTCAGCAGCGTCAGCAGCGCATGCGCGACGATCCCGAAGGCGAGGCCGTTGGCGATCGAGAATGTCAGCGGGATCATCGCCACGGTGAGGAAGGCGGGGATCGCCGCCAGCGGGTCCTCCCACGCCACCTCCGTCACCGGCAGCAGCATCAGCCCGCCGACGACGATCAGCGCCGGCGCGGTCGCCGCCAGCGGCACCAGCTGCGCATAGGGCGCGACCAGCATCGTCGCGAGGAACAGCAACCCCGTCACCACCGCGGTCAGCCCGGTGCGACCGCCCGCCTGCACGCCGGCGGCGCTCTCGACATAGCTGGTGACGGTGCTCGTCCCAGCGAGCGATCCCACCATCGTCGCGACCGCGTCGGTCACCAGAATGCGATCGAGGCCGGGTATGCGGCCCTCGGCGTCCATCAGCCCGGCGCGCTTGGTCACCGCGACCAATGTGCCGAGGTTGTCGAACAGGTCGACGAACAGGAAGACGAACAGGATTTCGAGCAGCCCGAGCCCATGCCGCCCCGCCCCGCCGAATACCCCCGCGAGGTCGAGCCGGAACGCGGTGCCGGTCAGCGCCGACAGGCTGTACGGCGTCGGCGTGACATGGACCTGCCCGACGATCGCCGCGACCGCGGTCGTCGCGGCAATGCCGATCAGCATCGCGCCGCGCACCTTGCGCACGCTCAGCGCGCCGATCAGTGCGAGCCCGAACAGCGCGAGCAACGCGTCGGGCTTTGTGAGGTCGCCGAGCGCGACGAAGGTCGCCGGGCTCGACACGACGATCCCTGCATTCTTGAGCCCGATGAAGCCGATGAACAGGCCGATGCCCCCCGCCACTGCGGCGAACAGATGCGGCGGGATCACCGCCACGATCAGCTGGCGGATCCCCGTCAGCATCAGGATCAGGAAGCCGACGCCGGAGAGGAACACGCAGCCCAGCGCCACCGGCCATGGCACGCCCATCTGCTGCACCACGGTGAAGCTAAAATAGGCGTTGAGCCCCATGCCAGGCGCCAGCGCCAGCGGCACGTTGGCGATTATGCCCATCAGGATCGAGGCGAAGGCGGCGGCGAAACACGTCGCCGCGGCGACACCGGCGACGGGCATCCCGGCCTGTCCCAGGATCGCGGGATTGACCAGCACGATATAGGCCATGGTGAGGAACGTGGTGACGCCCGCCAGCACCTCCGACCGCGCGGAGGTACCGCGCTGGGTCAGCGCGAACCGGCGTTCCAATGCCCCCGCCCGCTCCGCCGTCATGCGCCGACCCCCTCGATCGCCGGAACTGGAAACGCGCCGCCGATAAGGCCCTGTGCCTCCCAAAGCGTTGCAGCGCGCAACAACTCTGCCTCGCCGCCGCGTCGCCCGATCAGTTGCAGGCCGATCGGCAGCGCGCCGGCCGCCCGGCACAGCGGCACCGCGAGCGAGGGCAGTCCGGCGAAGCTGATCGGCTGGGTATGGATGCCGAGGTCTGCGCGGGCCGGCACGCGCTTTCCGTCGATCACGATCCAGGGATCGTCGATACGCGGCGCGGTGCAGGGCGTCGCGGGCGCCAGCAGCACGTCGTAGGGCGCGATCGTCGCATCGACCTCGGCGTGGAACGTCTCGCGGAACGCAAGGGCTTCCTCGTACAGCCCGCGCGGCAACAGCGCGCCGGCGATCAGCCGGTCGCGCACCGCCGGGTCGAACGCCATAGCCTGCTCCGCCAGCGCGTCGCGATGGAGCGTCCCGCCCTCATAGGCCGTGATCAAGAAGGCCGCCGAACGCGCGCGCGCGATGTCGGGCAGCGTCAGGATCGGCGTGTCCGCCGCGAGCGCATCGATCGCCGCGAGCTGATCAGGATCGGCATTGTCGCGGAACCGGCCGCCGAGCCGCGCGAGCCGCAACGGGCGCTCTCCGGCGGCGCCCCGGCGATCCGACAACACCTCCCACACGAGCGCCATGTCCGCGGCATTCGCGGCGAACGGCCCGACGTCGTCGAAGCTCGCCGCGAAGGGAAAGACGCCCGCCATCGGCAGTGCGCCGTGAGTAGGCTTCAATCCATAGACGCCGGTCAGGCTGGCGGGGACGCGCACCGATCCGTTGGTGTCCGACCCCAGCGCCAGCGGCAGCAGCCTCGCCGCGACTACCGCCGCCGATCCGCCCGACGATCCCCCGGCGAGCCGTTCGGGGTCGTGCGGGTTGCGCGTGGTGCCGTGGCGGGCGTTGATCGTCGCGAAGCCATAGGCGAATTCGTCCATGTTCAGCGTCGCGACCAGCACCGCCCCCGCCGCCTGCATCCGGCGCACCGCCTCGGCGTCGTGCGCCGCGGGCTGGGCATCGGCATAGATCGCCGATCCGGCGGTGGTCGGCAGGCCGGCGACGTCAAACAGATCCTTCACGCCGTAGGGTACGCCGGCCAGCGGCCCGGGGTCGCGCCCCGCCGCGACCGCAGCGTCTACCGCCGCTGCATCGGCCAATGCCCGGTCCCGCAGGATGCCTGTCACGGCACGCATGGCCGGTTCCGCAGCTTCGATCGACGCCAGCGCCCGCATGGCGACATGCCGCGCAGACAGGCGTCCCGCCCGCACCGCTGCGGCGGTTGCCCCCGCACCGGTCACGATCGCAGCACTCCGGCATGACGGGTCAGCAACGCGAGATTGTCCGCGACGCCCGGCAGGCAGGCATCGGGGATGACGAAGCCAGCCGCAGCCGCCGCGGCGATCGCGCCTGCCTCCCCCACCGGCGGCGGCGGCAGGGCTGGCGGAGTGAGTCCCTCCTGCGGTCCGGGCTCTGCGTCGCGCGCGAGCCGTGCCGCCAGCGTCGCGCACAGGAACAGCTGCAACTGGTGGAACACCATGAGCGGCAGCACGACCAGTCCCACCTGCGCGGGCGCGAACAGCGCACCGGCCATCGGCACGCCCGATACGAGGCTCTTCTTCGATCCGCAGAACAGCAACACGATGGCGTCCCCGCGCGCCAGCCGCACGATCCGCGCCGCCGCGACGTTCGCTGCAATCACCACTGCCAGGATCAGCGCGCACCACAGCACAAGCGTCGCCAGGTCGCCGGCCGCGACACGATGCCAGATCCCGTCGACCACCGCGGCGCTGAACGCCGCGTAGACGACCAGCAGGATCGATGCGCGGTCGACCGGCTGCAACACCGCGCGGTGCCGCGCCACGAAGCCGCCGATCCACGGCCGCAGCAGATGACCTGCAACGAACGGCAACAGCAATTGCAGCGCAATCGTCCGAACCGCGCCACCAGTCATGCCCCCTCCGAGCTGCTGCATCGGATGCAGGATCAGCTGCACCAGCACCGGCGTTGCCATGATCCCGATCAGGTTGGACAGCGACGCGGCGCACACGGCCGCCGCGACATTACCGCGCGCGACCGCGGTGAAGGCGATCGACGATTGCACCGTGGACGGCAGCAGCGTCAGGAACAGCAGCCCCGTGCCGAACACCGGGTCGATCGCGCCCCGCCCCACATACAATATCGCGATTCCGACGGTGGGGAACAGCACGTAGGTGGACGTCAGCACCAGCCCGTGCAGCCGCCAGTTTCCCATGCCGGTAACGATCGCCGAGCGCGACAGCTTGGCGCCATGTAGGAAAAACAGCAGTCCGATCGCTGCATCAGCCAGGACGCCAAGGGCAGTCGCGGCCCGCCCCGTCACCGGCAGAAGCGACGCGATACCCACAGCTCCTCCCAGAAGGACTAGGAAAGGATCGATCCTCAGCGAGACAGGAACGCGAGCCACCCGATGGTGATGGTCCGCCGGACATCGATCATCAAACGCAATGAAGCGGACGGATCGTTGCAAAAATGCGCGCACATCTATATCGGAGGGGCGCTCACCTACGTAGATCTTAATCGTCTGTACTGCTTTCGGATCAACGGCAAAATTTTTGGCTTCCGCCCCAAAGCACATTAGCGGCTGCCCCAAAATGATGGGACGCTGAACCCCGTCATTGCCTGAACGGACTTGTGGATTTGCGATCACCGCCAAAAGCGGCCGCGCGGCTCTCCTTCAGTGCCACGCATGCGAGGCCCTGCCCCGCCAGCTGAACAAACGTCCGCTTCCTCGGGATCGGCGCTCGAAAGCGGTCAGGCCGCTTTACACCACTTTTTGCCGAGAAGCAGCATCTTGGGAATGAGGTCCATCTTCCTCACCCGACGCGGGGTTCGTGTCGATTGGCTCATCGAGCGGCACGCGCGATCCTGTGGTGGATTCGTCCACCCGGTCCTGCTATATAGACGACGACCCGACGTGTTGATGGATGCGAGCGTTGGGTATGGTCTCGGACGGCACGACCTGGCGTGTCAACGAAGAGGCACGGGGCGCGCCATCAACCCCACGTCCTCGAGAGCTGCTTCGGGTTTAAATGCAGTTCGGCCCTCAGGCGGGGCGACCGTCGCGTGACCAGGACGCGATCTTCATAGTTTTGGAGATCGTGATGTCGTACGCCCGAAAGAAAGACGTTCCCACCGGCACTTTCAAGTCGACCGCCGAGCGGAGTGTTGCGATCCTGACGCGGCGCCAGGCGGCCCTGACCGCAGCGCAGACCGCTTTGCAGATTGGCGACGTACAGCAGATCATCGATCTCGCCGTGGAGTTGATCCAGGGCTTCGACAAGCCTGGCGAAGATCGGAAAATGGCGGCGCACATCAATGCCCGTGTCAAGGCGCTGACCGAGGGCCAGCGCTTTGTCACGACGTACGACGGCGCGCGTGACAGCAAGCCGGACATTGTCGACCACCGTGCCTACGTGATGAGCTTCCTGAGCGCGCGCGGGAATGACGAAGTGGCTGTGCTGTTCGAGCCCGTGCTCCTGCGCAAGGCCGGGCTTGCAAATTCGGAAAGCTACGAGTTGCATCGTCATGCAATGCGGCTTGATCGGCTCAAACACCACCATCCCGCTGTTTATGGGTTGGTGATGGAAGGGCGGCTGGGGGAGGCAGCAGCCTTGTTCCGCAGGCATGTTTCCAGGGGGCCGATAGCGGATCTCGCCCTGACCATACGGGTTCAGGCCTATCTGCTCGTCTTTCGTACGGTGCTCGACTTTGCCCAGGTCCTGAACAGACTCGCGCTCACGCCGCTTGGCCAACGGTTCAAAGGCAAAACCGTCTGGTTGACCACGGCGACCGTCCTGGCAGAGTCCGTCTGCGCTCCCGCCAGGATCGTCGTCGAGATCGCGGAGCGCGGCCAATTCATCAGGCGCCAGCTCAGCTATCAGGACACCGTGGCCATCGCCACGCAGAACGACTGGCTGCCGGCAACCGCAGAAGGCCTCACACTGGCCAGCATCGCCAGCCGTGTAGAAGAGCGCCTGAACGCCGGCGAGATGCTCTCCATCGACCGGTTGCTAGAGGCCCTGGCGGAAGCCGCTCGACGCGTGGACTTCAACCGCAAGGCGCTGCAGGCTCGTGGCTTTGCGAGGCGCGACTTTTGCCACGCGATGATGGGCCTCACCATTGGCGAGGCCGTGACATATCTTTCAGTGACGATGCTGCGGGCGCTGGCGCGCGTGGATGAGGTGACGGAGCGGCTGTTCCCCGATGCGCATCTACCGCGTGGACGGCGCGCCGAGCCACCCGATGCAGATATCCGTCTGGCTACAGGCTTGCTGCGGGCCGACGCGGAACTCGACCGCTGCGTGGTGCGACATATCCAGGATCTCGATGCGGCGACAAAGAGCGGAAGAAAGTCGCTGCAGTCGCTCCACTGCGCTTTGAAACGCGAAGCTGTCCGAGCCAAAACGGCGGAGCTGATCCACGTGCCGGTGACTGACTGGTTTGAGACCCGACGGTGATGCGCAGTCAGATTAACCGTCGCGCTCCCGTTCGGCTTTCGTGCAACTTCTGGGTCCCCCTTTGGCGGGGCCGACGTGGTGCAGGAACAGCACCATGTCGATTCGAGGTCCATCATCAGGCGAGACGGAGCCTGCGCTCGACGGAGAGTGCCGGACCCTAGCACTGGAAGGCCTCGTGCGACTGCTCGCGCGTCAGGCCGCGGCAGCAGCCATCCGGGGACATTCCGCAACAAGACCTAGCGTCCTCGCTACGACGAAGATGGAAAGATAATTGCGATGTTGATGAAGGCCTCGCCCGCGATCGCCATTTACGGCCGCCATTCCACCAGCATGCAGGCGGCCACATCGAGCGCCGACCAGGCAGTGTCGTGCATGAAGCTGGTCGACTATCTCGGTGGCCGGGTCGTCGCGACCTACCTCGACCCGGAACAGTCGGGCTATCGCCGCGACCGTGCGGGGCTGAAGAAGCTGTTGTGCGATGTCGAGAATGGACGGGTCGATATCGTCGTGTGCGAAGCGCTCGACCGTTTGGCCCGCGATGCCGAGGACGTCGCCTGGCTCGGCAAGAAGCTGGCCTACCACCGGGTGTCGCTGCATACGGTCAGCGAAGGCCATGTCGACGAGATCAAGTTCGCGGTCGCGGGCCTGCTGGGCGCGATCTTCCTGAAGCACCTCATCGACAAGACCGTGCGCGGGATGGAGGCCGCCGTCCTGGCGGGCCGGTTCGCCGGCGGCCGCGCGTACGGGTTCAAGCGCGTCATCCGGCTCGACGGACGCGGCGAGCTCATTCGCGGACTGCTGGAGATCGACGAGTCTCAGGCGGATATCGTCCGCCGGATCTACACCGACTTTGCGGCCGGGCGTTCGTCCATCCAGATTGCAAAGGGCCTCAACGAAGCCGGCATTCCAGGCCCGCGGGGCGGACAGTGGAATGCTTCGACCATCCGCGGCGATCCGAAGAAGGCCGTGGGCATCCTCAACAACCCGCTCTATGTCGGCCGCCTCGTCTGGGGTCGCCGACAGTGGCGCCGCAACCCGGACAGCGAGATGCGCGAGCGCCGCTATCGGCTGCGAGACAAGTCGGAATGGGTCGAGGTTGCCGTTCCTGACCTGCGTATCGTCGACGACCGGCTCTGGGACGCTGTGCATGCCGAGATTGAGCAGCGACAGCGGCCACAGCTCGACGCGCCTCTCGCTCGACAGAATCGCAAGAAGCACCTTCTATCGGGCCTCATCCGCTGCAGTGTGTGCGGGTCGAATTATACCGTCAGCGGCAAGGACTATTATCGCTGCGCTGGCCAGAAGGAGCGCGGCACCTGCGGCAACACCGTATCCGTGCGCAAAGCGCTCGTGGAGCATGCGACGCTGGCGGTGTTCCAGCATCACCTCTTCACACCCGACCATGCGCGCATCTTCGCCGACGAGTTTGCGCGGGAGCTGGACCGCCTCACCCGTCATGCCGAGCGCCGCGACGATGCGCTGAGCGAGCGTCTGGCGGTGGTCACGGCGGAGATTTCCAACCTCGGCGCAAACATGCTGGCGGGCGTCATCAGCGAGACGTTGACGAAGCTGCTGGTCGAGCGGGAAGCCGAGAAGCAGCGGCTCGAAGCGCAGATCCAGCTTCAGCCCGACATCGAGACGATCACCCTGCCGGCACCTGCGGACCTGACGGCGATCTTCGCGAGGAAGGCTCAAAACCTGACGGAGACGCTCAACGAGGACCAGATCCGCGGCGAAGCGGCCGAGATCCTGTCACGGCTTATCGAGAGCGTGACGATCTACCCATGCGAGGACGGTTCAGCCGAGGCGGAAGTGGTTGCGCGGGTTGCGGATCTGGCGGCTTGGGCCACAACCGACGAAGCCGCCCCGAAGGGCGGCGTGTCGAGTTCCATGGCGGTGGTTGCGGGGACAGGATTTGAACCTGTGACCTTCAGGTTATGAGCCTGACGAGCTACCGGGCTGCTCCACCCCGCGACACTGCATTACCGGAGTGAGA